>CAYVII010000021.1:0-14267 GCA_964451475.1 uncultured Rickettsiales bacterium | reverse complement strand
TTTGCGTATCCTTGAGGCAAAAATGCTTGAGCGCCACTACGAAGAGCATGGTAAAGGGCCTTTCCGGCCATATGATGACTATGTGGTGTTAAGGGGCGGCACAGAGAAAGACCCGTTAGATTATAAGTTTGAACGTATGTTCACCAGCGTGCGTGATTATTCTATAAACCGTGAGATATTGATCGAGATACCGTGTGTTGTGAAATGCATAGACGGCAAGCCGCAGGTATATTTCCATGCCGACCATATGTGCATGGAAGCCACCGATGAAAGAACATATAAGGGAATGAAGTTCAGCCCTGAAAAAAGGATGCTTAACCGCCAGCACCAGTTTGGCGAATATGTATCGCTGAGCAGGTTTGTTGAGCTTATGGCAGATGAAGGCTACGAGGTTTCGGAAGATTTCCTTCAGTTCTTTATGAACCAGGTGCATGTAATGACGCGTGACCGCATAAAAGAACATTCTGACACGGTTGATCAGGAAATGCCAAATTTGTTTGAATTTTCTCTTGATAACGGGGTACAGGCACTTGTGGATTACTGCCTGACCGAAGATATGAAAATACTGGTAAGGGATGTCCGCGCTATTTTTAATTTCAGCCAGCTGAAGGAAAGTTTTTTAAATCAGGTAAAAAGCAGGCTTGCCGCAAATGAAAATGCGGTTGTCAACAGCGTTTCCGCAACCAATATAGCTATGTTGACCGTAGCCGAGAATAAACGAATGGATGAACTTTCCGGCGGCTATGACCGTATTGTCAGGTTCAAACAGGCAACCGGTGAAAGCTTGACCCGCACATCAATAATAAAAGCGCAGGAAAAGCAGATGCAGCGCAAACTTTTTGAAGCGGTAAAGAACGGTGATGTTGAAACTATCAGGCTTATAATGAACACCAACGGTAACCTGCGTACCCTTAGCTATATGGAAGATACTGAAAGCGGGGCAATGTCATCGGGCACTAACCCTATTACCTACGCGATTTATATGAATAAGTGGGATTCTTACTATGCCCTGATTGCCGGTGCTACAGTTGCCGAGCTTGAAAGATATGATGGCTTTAATGAGACGCCGTTGCATGCTGCTGTATCCAAGGCCATATGGTACAAGGACTATCGCCACGATCTGACGGCAAAGGCAGACCCAATGCTGGAAATAGTGACTGAAAAAGCGGCCACAAAAATAGTGAAAGACCTTCTTGCCCGCGGTGTAAACCCGCTTCAGCCAAAACAAAACAGTGATGTTGTGGCGGCCGATATTTGCTTCTCTACCAGAAACGGCGTACGTGAGATTAAATCAATAGCGTTGTACGATATTCTTACCGAAGCGGCTGCCGGCAAGGCCGCCCGCAAAAATGCCAGAAATTTCAATGCTGCAAAGGGTGACAGCCTGAAGTTTGCCTGATTTTGCCGCATCCGCGGGCTTTTAAAGGCAATAATAAGGGTTTAGAAGGGTTTTGCATAAATGAGTATTGACATAAAAAGGGCGATACACTAATCAATAGCCCCAAGTTGGGGTGTCGCCAAGTGGTAAGGCAACGGTTTTTGGTATCGTCATCCCTAGGTTCGAATCCTAGCACCCCAGCCAAATAAAAAAGGTCTCCCAAGGGAGGCCTTTTTTATTTGGCTATTGGATAACTAGATTAGACCTATGTTCGAAAAAATTTCAGGAGAAATTTTTGTTGAAGCCAAAGGCTTCACCCAAATGGCGCGAAGGCAGTAGCTGTGACGAGAATTCTAGTACCTCGGTTAAAACAAATAATCCGTATAAGTGGTTTTATCTCCAAAGTTATTGTATATTATAAATTACAATCTAGAATTGCAATTTAGATATATAGGAAAATTTATGAGTTTAACATCTGCATACAGTAACAATTATGGTCAATTAAAAGAGTTCTTTGAGAAGATTAGAGAGGGACAGGCACCTAGTAAATTTTCTCAGGAGCATTTAAAGGATTTAGGTTTCACTTCTTCGCATCATAGGTCGTATATACCAATTATGAAAGCCTTGGGCTTTCTAAGTTCAGATGGTACGCCAACTCAAACTTATTTAGAGTATATGGATAAGTCTAAATCTAAGGTGGTAATGGCTGAAGCCATTAGAAATGCATATAAGCCCATTTTCTTAATTAAAGCGAACCCAACAAAAAATGATAAAGAGGTGATTGAAGGGAAATTTAAAAGTACATTTAACTCAACTGATACGGTTGCTAAAAATAGAGCTAATACATTTTTAGCATTATTAGATTTGGCTGATTTAGAAGCTGTGCATCCTAAAGTAAAAACGACTCCCGAAGCAAAGGATAGTGATGAAGAAAGTTATAATCCAAAAGATAATTCTTATAAGGGTAGAAATGTTGAGAAATTTAAATCAGATTTAGGGTTGCATTATAATATTCAAATTCATTTGCCTCCGACAAAGGATATTGAGGTTTATAATGCAATTTTTAAATCTATAAAAGAGCACTTGATTGATTAAAATGAAAAGAAAAATAAGAGATTTCGTTTTTCGTGGTTTGCTTTTTGAATCAGAGGCTGAGGCCTTTAAAAGGGCTGGGATTAGAGTGGGTGCTGATTTGGGGCAATCAGAACAACAATTGTTATATGAAGTTTTAGCTCCTTTCGGAATTCAAAGAAGAAATGAAGCATTGGAAATGGCAAGGCTATATTCAGTATTATATTGCTTTGAAAATGAGATAAGGTCGCTGATTCGAGAGAGATTGGAAGAGAAATATGGGAGTGAATGGTGGAATCAAAAAGTATCGGTCAATGTTAAAAAGAGCGCCGAAACTAAGCAAAGAATTGCGTTAAAAGATTCATGGCTTGATGGAGAAAAATTAGACATTTTTGGTTTTGCTGATTTTGGAGATTTAGCTAAAATAATAACCGATAATTGGGACAGCTTTCAAGATATTGTACCTTCTCAATCGTGGCTAACTCAAAGAATGGCTGAATTAGAAAAAGCTCGTCACTTTGTGGCTCACAATAGGATTTTGCAGCCCACAGAGTTCCAAAGAATTTACATGTATATTTCGGATTGGAATAAAATTATTGGTTTGTAACAAAAAAGGCCGCTAAGTAGCGGCCTTTTCGTTATCTGGTATAACCAAAATTATGCAGTTGCTGCAGATTTTAGTTTAGATAGAGCGCGAACTTTAACGCGTACAGTTGCAGGTTTAGCAGCTGCTTTTACCATTTCACCCGTTGCTGGGTTGCGGATAAGAGTGCCGGCTTTACGAGCAGGAACTTTACGTAGAGTAACTTTAAATAGGCCAGGGAAAATGAATTGGCCTGCGCCACGTGGGTGAACTGAACCAAGGATCGCGCCTTCGATAGTTGCAAGGATTTCGTTCGCTTGTTTGCGAGTAACGCCGTTCTGCTCAGAGATAAGAGTAAGTAGAGCAGATTTAGTCAGGTTGTCTTTAACTGGTTTGATTGCAGCAGGAGCTGCTTTAGCAGAAGATTTTTTCTTAGTAGCCATAATTTTGGTTCCTATTATTTGGTTGTTTTCCTATTGTAAGGAACTGAAACATAACAAGCGTAAATTTTCACTGCAAGCGGAATTTTACAAAAAACCCCTATTTTTTAGGCTTTTTAGCATTTTTTTAAAATAAGCCCGCCAAAACTATGCCAAAACCATACATTTATTGCTTTGGAGTTAAATAGATGTACAATTTCCGTATCGCGTAAAACATAAGCAAAACATAGGAAATAATGCACATGAAAGCCCAAGAGGAACATAAATTCTTCCGCCAGACCTTAATTGTTTTTGGCCTTGCCGCCTTTGCCGCGCTGCTCTGGTTCTTATCTGATATTATTATACTGATCTTCGGCGCCGTACTCCTTTCGGTGATTCTGCACGCAATATCGCACCCTATACAAAGGCATTTAGGCCTGCCGCAAAGGCTGGCGCTGTTCATTGCGCTGTTACTTATTATATGCGCCTTCGTACTGGTCAGCTGGATGATGGGCAGCATAGTCTCAAGCCAGATGGAAGACTTAAGCCAGCGCATTCCTGCCGCATGGGAGACATTCAAAACGAAACTGGCCCAGTATGAATATGGTGATAAGCTGCTGCAGCGCGTAAGCAATTATCAGGGGCAGGGCATAACTTCCGGCCTTTCAAGCGCGGCCTTTTCACTGGTTGACGGTGTTGCGAACTTTTTAGTGGTGCTGGTTGGCGGCGTGTTCATTGCCGCACAACCTGAGATTTACAAAGAAGGTTTCTTAAAGCTTGTTCCAAAAGGCAAACGCAAACAAATTGATGAGGCGCTGTCACTTACCGGACGCGCGCTAAAGTTGTGGTTCATAGGCAAGCTTATTTCCATGACATGTATTGGCATAATGGTTTCGGTAGTGTTCCTTATAATGGGTTTGCCTTCCGCGCTAGCACTTGGCCTGATGGCCGGCCTTGGTGAGTTCATACCTTATATCGGTTCGCTTATAGCAATTATCCCTGCGATGCTTTTGGCATCCAGCCAGAGCTGGGAGATGATGCTGTGGGTTCTGGGTGCGTTCGCTGTGATACAGCAGATACAGGGCAACCTTATAACGCCGCTGGTGCAGCAGCGTATGGTGAACCTGCCGCCGGCACTGACCATTTTCTCATTAATAACATTCGCAGTGCTGTTTGGCCCTATAGGCGTTCTGTTCGCCGAGCCGCTTACAGTGTTCTTCTTTATAATGGTAAAGAAGCTTTATGTGCGTGACATGCTGGGCGAAAAAACGGTTATACCGGGTGAGGAAAAGGCAAAATAAACTACGCATAACGCACAAGGTTATAGCCGTTCCCTTCTTTTTCCAGCTTGATATTGGCTGCAGCATCTATCATTGGCTTAAGTTTGGCCAGCTCGGCAGGTTTTGTAAGGTAACCCGCAGCGCCAAGGGCTTTTGCCTTCTCAATGTCTTTATCATAGGTAGATGTGGTGCACATAACCACGGGAATGTCTTTGAAAGCCTCCAGCTCGCGCATTTTACGAAGCAGGTCAAAGCCATCAATCCCCGGCATGTTGATATCAAGCAGAAGCAGGTCAATCTGCTGGCTTGAATCCTCAGAAAGCTTGGCTAGCGCGTCATTACCGTCACGCGCTACAAGCAGGTTGCACTTAAGCTTAGGCTCTTCAATCAGCATAATACGCGTAAGCTCAATATCTGCCTCATTATCTTCAACCAGTAATATAGTGCCAAGTTTGCTGTTGCTCACTTTTTTAACCTCTTTTTCCTCTTTCGAGGCAACGGACAATGTAAAGGTGAATGTAGCGCCTTTTCCTTTTTCTGACTCCATCCATATATTTCCGCCGTGCAACTCAACTATTTTGCGGCAAATAGCAAGACCAAGTCCTAAACCCTGTTCACGCGCAAGAGTCATGCGTTTGAACGGCTCAAATATCTTGTCCTTATATTCCATCGGTATGCCGGGGCCGTTATCGGTTATAGATATCTGCCACTGGTTATCTATCTGCTGGGCAGATAGATGAATATGCGGGTCAGCCTCTGAGTGGCGGATGGCATTGATGATTATGTTCTGGATAAGCTGTGTAACCTGCGTCCGGTTGGCACTTACAACCGGAAGCTTGTCAGAGGTTATTCTGGCCTTACGCTCGCTAATAAGTATGCTGAGGTTTTCTTTTGCTTCGGCCAGTACCCTTTCAAGATCACAGTTATCTTTCTCAATACTTTGTTCAGGGTCATCCAGCCTTGTATAATAATATACGGTATCAATAAGCGTATCCATACGCCTCGCCGCTTTCTGGATGTAATTGAAGTAGCTCTTACCCTTTTCGGTAAAAGTGGCCTCTTCCTCGTGCAGAAGATCAAGGAATGAGGTTATAGTGCGTACAGGCTCTTTAAGGTCATGCGCCAGTGCGCGCGTGAATATTTCAAGCGATGTGCGCTGGTCATTCACACGTTTTTGCAGGCTGCAATATTCTATGGCAACCCTGATGGCACGTTGCAGAGATTCAGGAGTGATGGAAGATTTGGCAATATAGTTTTGTGCACCTTCCTGCATGGCGGTTACGGCAACAGTTTCATTACCTTGACCTGTAAGCATAACAACAGGCAAATGCTGATAAAGGCTGCGTATGCGCTTAAGTACCTCAACGCCGTTGCGGCCGGGCAGCGAGTAATCAAGCAAAATGCAATCGGGCTTTTCCTGATCAATCATTTTAAGGCCTGCCTCGCCGTTATCGGCTTCTGATATGATATAATTCACATCGGCGCTTTTATGCAGTACACGGCAATACAGCATGCGGTCATCAACACTATCATCAATAATAAGTATGTTCATCGGCTCGGACATTTACTTATCCTCCTTCGGCAGCAGGGCAATTTCAAACCAGTATTCCTTCAGGCGTTTGATGGCATCTATCAGTCCGTCAAAACTTACGGGTTTTTGTACATATGTATTTGCTCCCATCTGGTAGCAGGTTTTTATATCACGCTCGTCAGATGAGGTTGTAAGGATAATGACCGGAATGCGTTTCAGGCGGTCATCCTGCTTGATGAACTCAAGCGTTTTACGCCCGTCCATGCCCGGCATGTTGAGGTCAAGCAGTATCAGCCCCGGTTTTGGCGCATCGTTGGAAGCTTTATATTTACCTTCATGCTTAAGGTAATCTAATGCATCCTGACCTGAGCGGCTCCAGTAAACTTTGTTGAAAAGGCTGGCCTTATGAAAGGCGCGTGTAGTAGCCTCGTAGTCGTCTTCGCTGTCTTCTACCAGCAAGATCGGTTGTGCAGTGTTCATGTTCTTTCCCCCGTTGTAAAATAGAATGTTGCTCCGTTGCCCAGGCTGGACTCAACCCAGATGCGCCCTTTATGGCGTTCAATAATCTTCTTGACGAAAGTCAGCCCCACGCCTGTACCCGTGTCACCTTCTTCAGACGGATTAAGGCGCTTAAAAATGCGGAATATCTCAGTGTGGAATTCTTTATCGATACCTATACCGTTATCTTTTACGTAGAATGCGCCGTGCTCGGCATTCCAGCCTATCTCAATAATAGGGAGCGGGTTGTTATTATATTTTACGGCATTGGTGATAAGGTTGCGGAAAACCTCTGTCATACGCGGCTTGTCACAGACAACCGCAGGCATTGGCTGGATGATGATGCTGGCATTTTTTTCCTTAAGCGTAACTTCCATCATCAGCTTAATTTCTTCAATAATGCTCTTGGGCTCAGTGCGCTGTATGGCAAGCTCGCCCCTGCCGAGACGTGAGAAGTAAAGCAGGTCATTGACCAGCCTTTCCATGCGCTGGCATAGTTTTGAAAGCCGCTCTAAGCGGCGTTTTCCTTCAGCGTCCAGCTTATCGGCATAATCTTCGTGCAGGAAAGATGCGTGGTTATATAGTCCGCGTAAAGGCTCTTTAAGGTCATGCGATGCTATGTAGGCAAAATCATCAAGTTCCTGATTGCTGCGCATAAGCTTTTCATTGTAATGGGTAAGGTTGGCCTGCGCGCGCTTTTGCATAAATACAAGAATGGCAACCAGCCATAATGCGGCAAAGGTGATAAAGCGGTTTGTAAGTACTATCCATTCCGCAACATCACTTGGGGGTTTAAGATAATAACCAAACAGGCTTAGAATTGAACCGGCCGCCGCGAACACAAAAGTTACATGCGGACGGTTAAACCATAGGCCGCAGAACACAAGAGGTATGTAGCATATGCCAACCGTGATACCGTAAGGGATAGAGATATCCAGCAGCAATACTAGGAAGCAAAGCAGCGCCGGCACCCATACGGGTATGCGCGCAACTTCGGCGTTTTGCCTGTTCCATGTAAATGATAGCATGGCGGTACCCAGCAGCATGAACATACATGCCGTGATGATAGACATTCGGGCTGTGCTGCCAAAGCTATATGCAAATTCAACATGCTCAAGCCTGCCAATAAATGCGGCAATACCAAGCGCAAATACAATTATGCTAAGCAGCTCAATAGCAATAAGGCGCAACAGCTCAACTCCGGAACCCGTGTTCAATAATAATAATACCGCCCCTGTAGCGCCAAAAGCAAATGTGGCGTTAGGAGACATCCTGCCGGGATTTAGCTGGAATGATGAAATATCCCGCATGAAGATCTGGTCAATGCCTAAGGATGTGCTGAACATGTATTGTGAAAGTGTGGCAAATGCCATGGCAATAACTATTGCCGCGCTTCCTATGGCTGCCCGGCGTTTTTTTAGCATTGTAAACAATAGTCCGAGTGCGCTCAAAAATAGTAACAGGGCCGTATTGAACTTGGGGAAAATGGCTTCTTTCTTGTCATCAAGCCCTGTAATGTAGCCTAGTATCCAGAGAGTAAGAATAACAAGCGCAAAGCACGCAACAATATTTGCGGCTATGAAGGCATAGCTTTTGGCAGAAGAGCGCGTTATTGCAACCGGTTCCATAAATCAACCCGTCCTTTGAATTGAGTTATGATAATAAGTAATACAATCTGGAGTTGTAAAGGTAATAACTGTCCCTTTAGGAATATTTTTGGAATATTCTGTCCGGTGTGGCATATATTTCATATATTAACCCGTCAGCCCGAATATAAAGGCCGTATAAAATCTTACTCTAAACTCTTATATATATTTTTAAGCTGCTCAACCTCTGATGTTTGTACGGATATGATGTTTTGCCCCAGTTTTTTTAGTCTTATATCCGAAAGCTCATTGGATGCATCTGTTGCCATTGCAATTCCGCCATGATGGTGGGTTGTCATCATCTGTATGTATAATTTGTCAAACTCGGTCCCTTTAGCCTCGGAAAGTTTTTTCATGTCCATATCTTCCAGTGATGTTTTCATACCATGCATTTCCATGTTCTCCGCCTTTGGGCTTGTTGGGTAAACGGCAGCTCGTATCTTTGCCATCTCGGCAATTTCTGCATTTTGCTGCGTTACTATTTTGTTTGATAGTTCTTTTATTTTCACGTTCTCAGATCGCATTGCCGCAAGCCCGGCCATTGTAACTGCCGAGCGGTGATGCAGGGTCATAGTATCTATGAACTGAAGATCATAGGGGGCTTTCTCGGCACCTTTTGCAGTTTCCATGATATGTCCGGTCTTTTCTTCCGGTTTTGCAGGGTCGGTGGTTACGCTGCTAGCCACATCATAAGCATTTGCAGCAGTAAGGCCCGTTGTCAAAACCATTGCCGTAAGGAATAATTTCATAGAATCTCCTGCTATGTTAAAATAAGTTTATTATGCGGCAGATAAATATTCCATTATGATGAGTGTATGTTCAAAAAGCAGGCACGTAAAATAACACAGCGGCACAAACTTGCCTTAGGGGTTGAAAATATTGATGTAGTTGTGACGCTTACGCGCCGCCGCAGCATGTCAATAATTGTTCGTCCCGATATGCAGGTAGAGGTAAAAGCCCCCTTAAGGGCATCTATCCCCCGTTTACTCAGGCAGGTGGAGGAGAAGGGCTATTGGATATTGAAACATAGGGAAAAATTCAGGGGCAGGGCAGGCGCAAATAAGCCAAAGCAATATGTTGAGGGTGAACTTTTTGGCTATTTGGGTAATAAATATGCCCTGAAGCTCGTTGAGTCAAAAATTGCCGGCATAAAACTGGTGGATGGCTTTATGGAAGTTCACGGCAGGTCAAAAACAGCAAGTGCAATAAAGGCGCAGCTGAGGTTCTGGTACCACGAAAAAGCGCGTGAGATTTTTGAACAGCGCCTGCCGTTATGTATAAAAGCATGCGAAGATTTAAAACTACCGCAGCATAAAACCGTCAATATAAAAAAAATGAAACGCAAATGGGGCTCTTGCGCAACCGACCGCACAATATCCCTAAACCCCGAGCTTGTCGCAGCGCCGCTTGAATGTGTGGATTATGTGATCATACACGAGCTGTGCCATTTGCGTGAACATAACCACAGCCCGCGTTATTATAAGATTTTAACTGCGGCAATGCCGGCATGGAAAGCTTATAAAGAACTTTTGAATAAAAGCGTTGAAACTGATTTTATCTAGATAAATGAACCAAGATACAAAACATTGCTCTTGCGCGGGTCCGGGCTTTCGTTCGTAACTTTAAGTTCGGTGATGCCGCAATTTGAATGCGTGTAATTCAAAAGTTCATCGGAATGTCCTGTAAGCCATTCGTTTCTGTCTTTGGCATGTTTATCGCCAAGTAGCGCTGCAAGATGTTGCATCATAAAAATAAGTTTCCCCGTTTTGAGTTTTTCTGAGTTAACGTAAGTTTAGTGCTGGTCAGTTATTAATCTGGCTAAATACGTATAAAGATACCATGTGGTTATAAGGCGGTTTTGATAAATATGGGTCTGATGCATTTGATTTTTATGCTTAAACAGGGTAAAGCCCGTAAATTGTTTGACCTGAATGGTCATAAGGATATTATGCCCACAAATTTAAAGCCGTAAGTTTAATATTTGTATGAAAATTCAGAAAATTACGCTCATTGCCGTTTATGATTCGTACTTAAAGAGTATGGCGCATATAGCTAGTTTTTTAAGCGGCAAAAACATTGCCGTGGAATTTTATATTTCCGACCTGATATCTGAAAGATTCATTGCCCAGAGCTCGCAGGGTATGCAACATAAAAAAATATCAATGGCTGATCTGCGCTCGGGCAATTTCAGCAAAGATTCCGAAGTGTTCTTCATTGGCGCAGGCAGCGGCGAGCTTTGCCGCATTTCTTCCCGCCTGCCTGAAGAAAAGCTAAAGGTGGCGCTGTTCCCCGGTGTGACGGCGGCAACCGTTTATAAAGCGTTCGATGCGCGCAGCGATGCAGACGTGCTGCTGCTAAATAATGTGGTGGACCATGATAAGTTTGTAAAATATGCTTCTGATATGCGCATTTATAACTGCCACCCGTTCATGCTTGGCTTCCCTTATCTTAAAAAGCTGGAGCTAAAGGGCGGTGACGATATTGTGTTCTTTGACCAGAACTTCCCGAACATGACTTACTCGGAAAAAGCATACATCCTTGACGGGCTAATACGCATTGCCGCAGCAAACCCTGCAAGGAAAGTGCTGATAAAGCTGCGTAACATGCAAAGCGAATCAACCGCCCATAAAGGCATGCACCGCTTTGAGAATATAATGAAGCGTGTTGCCGCAAGGTCAGCCGTTCCCGCGAATTTAAGTATATCGGTAGATTCGGTAGATGATGTCTTAAAAACGGCGGGGCTGGCAATCTCAATATCATCCACCGCGATATTTGAAGCGCTTTATAATGATATAAACTCGGTAGTACTAAGTGATTTTGGCGTCCGTGCCGATTTTGGGAATGATCTTTTCAGCGGCTCGAACATATTTGCAGGCTTTGATGAAGTGGTTGCAAACAACCTGCCAAAGGTGAACACAAAATGGCTGAATGACAATGTGACCGCGGCCGATGATAACTATGATGCAATGTTAAGTTTCATGCAGCAAAGGCTGGAAATGAAAAAGCAAAGCAACAACCCAAAGCTTGTGCAGCTAAGGGCAAAAAAGATAATGAACGAGATAAAAAAGAAGAAGCATATTTACGGCGGAATAGAGCTGCAAAAAGAAATGGCAGTGCGTAAATACCGCAAATTCCGTAACTCGCCTTCAAGCTTTTTTGAAGATTCAAAAAATATTCTAATCAAACCATTCGCAGGGATTTTTAAGTAATGCTCAAGGGTAAGAAAATTTTAATTACGGGTTCTGAAGGCTTCATAGGCTCTCACCTTGCGGAATATTTAATCAAGAACGATGCGGATGTGCGCTGCTTTGTGCTTTATAATTCTTTTAACAGCTGGGGCTGGCTGGATAGTTTTGAGCCTGAACTAAAAAGATCACTGGATGTTTTTACGGGCGATATCCGTGACCCTAACGGAGTACGCGCCGCAATGAAAGGCGTGGATATTGTGCTGCACCTTGCCGCGCTTATTGCCATTCCGTACTCATACCATAGCCCCGATACTTATATTGATACCAATATCAAAGGTACGCTAAACATTGTGCAGGCCGCGCGCGACCTTGGCGTTAGCCGCGTAGTCTCAACCTCTACCAGTGAAGTTTACGGCACGGCGCAATTTGTGCCGATAACCGAGGAACACCCGCTGGTTGGCCAGTCACCATATTCGGCATCTAAAATTGGCGCAGACCAGATAGCGCTATCATTTCATAGATCGTTCGGCACGCCCGTAACTGTTCTGCGCCCGTTCAATACTTACGGCCCAAGGCAATCTGCCCGCGCGGTGATACCAACAATAATATCGCAAATTGCAGCAGGTGAGACAGAAATTAAACTTGGCGCACTAGCCCCAACGCGTGATTTTACATTTGCCGAAGATACCGCAAAAGGCTTTGTGCAAATTACCCAGTGTGACGCAGCGCTTGGCGAAGTGGTGAATATAGGCAGCAATTTTGAAATTTCTATTGGTGATCTGGTAAAAGAAATTGCCCGCATTATGGGTAAAAAAGTTGAAGTGAGAACAGATAACGAGCGCCTCCGCCCCGAAAAGAGCGAGGTTGAGCGTTTGCTTGCCGATACCAAAAAAGCGCAGAAACTCTTTAACTGGAATCCTGAACATGGTGGCCGTGAAGGCTTTACCAAAGGCCTGGAAAAAACAATTGAGTGGTTCTTAGACCCAAAAAACTTGGCGCACTACAAGCATAATATTTACAATATATGACAAAACTTGCGGATAAAATAATTGCGGAGCTTTCAAACATCCTTCCCGTAAAAGAAGGCATGGTGGCGCTGCATGAGCCGCGTTTTAAAGGCAATGAGCTTAAATATGTTTCCGACTGCATAACCGGCGGCTGGGTTTCCAGCGTTGGCGCGTATGTTGATAAGATAGAGGCCGACCTTGCAAAATACACAGGCGCAAAACGCGTGATACCTGTGGTGAACGGCACGGCTGCACTGCATTTATGCTTATATGCAGCAGGCGTAAGGGCAGGTGATGAGGTGCTTATCCCCAATCTTACATTCGTGGCAACTGCAAACGCGGTAAGTTATTTAGGCGCTATCCCGCATTTGATAGATGCGGAAACCGAGTATCTGGGAATAGATATCCCCAAGCTGGATGAATATTTGAGCAAAATAGACCGCAGCCGCATTAAGGCAATTGTACCAATGCATACATTTGGCCACCCTGTTGATATGGATGCGCTGAACGCTCTGGCAAAAAAATACGGCATAATTGTTATTGAAGATGCGGCAGAATCACTTGGTAGTTTGTACAAAGGCAAACATGCGGGCACATTAGGTTGGGTCGGCGCAAGCAGCTTCAACGGTAATAAAACAATCACTACGGGCGGCGGCGGTGCAATTTTTACCAATGATGAAGAACTTGGTAAAAAACTAAAGCATATTTCCACCACGGCGCGCGTTATAGAGAATTATGAATTCACGCATGATGAGGTTGGCTTCAATTACCGCATGCCAAACATAAATGCCGCGCTTGGAGTTGCCCAGCTTGAGGTCCTGCCGCGCTATATCGACCAGAAACGCAAACTGGCTAAAGCTTACGAAAAGCTGTTTGAAAATATTGAAGGCATTGATTTTGTTAAAGAGCCGCCCTTCGCCCAAAGCAATTACTGGCTAGTTGCTTTAAAGCTGCAAGACCCTTCCCAAAGGGCGGATATTTTAGCCCGCACAAACGCTGCAAACATAATGACACGGCCGATCTGGCGCTTAATGAGCGAGCTGCCTATGTATAAGGCTTGCCCTAAAATGAACCTTGAAAATTCATACCATCTGGCAGAGCGTATTATAAACATCCCGAGCAGCCCTTTTCTGGTCGATAATTTTAGCTGATAATATTTGAATTCTAAGGTTATTTGGGTAATATCTGCCCATGTATACAACCATCCGGAAAGCTTCTGATAAAGACGCAGAGCCAGTAAAACTGGCAGAGCTTTTTATTATGCCCGACAGCCCCGTTCTGGAAGCGGTCAAAAAACTGAACGATAATAATGAAAAAATATTGCTCGTAACAGACAGTAACTCAAGGCTGCTTGGCACGATCACGGACGGTGATATCAGGCGCGCAATGCTACGTACGCCAAACTTCATGGAAATAAAAGCGCGTGAAGTAATGCATAAAAAACCGATCACCCTCAAAGCAGGGTATTCGGTTGAAGAGGCAAACTGGCTGATGGAAAAGAATAAAATTTTCCACGTGCCGGTAGTAGATGATGAGGGCAGGGTAACAGACCTTGCAGTGTGGGATAAAATTACCCACCCCATAACATATACCAACCCTGTGGTTATTATGGCGGGCGGCATGGGAAAACGCCTGCGCCCGATAACTGAGAATATTCCAAAACCGC
>CAYVII010000020.1:0-14773 GCA_964451475.1 uncultured Rickettsiales bacterium | reverse complement strand
TTCCTGCCCTACTGCTTCTACCTGACGTGAAAAGGCTTTTTCGTAGCCGTAATCATTGCCTATTGCAGTTAATGCAGAGGTATCAACCGTTAGTGCAATTGCGCATAAACCCGGGCGATCGTAATTAAGTTTGCTTACAAGCTCGGCCGCTAAATGCTGGCTGTCTGCCGCGCTGCCGCCATTGCCGCAGAACATTATCTTTTTATTGTTTTGCAGAACTTTGGTTGCTACGCCCGCAACTTCGTTGATGTTTTTCAGAAGTTTTTCATCGGCCAGAATATTTTCAAACACCTGCCTGCTTTTTGTGAATTCTTTCTTTATTTGCTCAAGCATTGTTATTTCACCAGCTGGAATTTGGTTGGACGCTGCACTTCACTTTCAGTTTCCGGCTTAATGAAGTTCTGGATGTTTTGGATATTAGGGCTTTGCCTGCCGTCACCCAAATGGGCGTAATCACGGCGAAGAAGAGATTCGCGGCTGAAACTGGTTGGGCTGTAGAATGCAACATGACTGCCATGACGTTCAAAATCAAACGGAACCCAAAGCAGGTCAGAAAGGGCTTCAAGCACTTTTTGCTGATATTCAGGCTTTACGAAGAACAGCATGAAACCGCCGCCGCCTGCGCCAAGAAGCTTGCCGCCGGTTGCGCCAGCAGCCATTGCCCTTGAGTACATGCCATCAATAAAATCGCTTGATATTTTGCCTGAGATGCCGCGTTTTAGCTGCCAGGTCTCGTGCAGTAGTTTACCAAAATCATTGATATCCTGACCTGAGGTAAGGATATTGGTGGCAATATCCACCATTTTTTGCATTTCGGTCAATTGCGGTTTTTTGGTTGGTATCTTGGCGATCTTATCTTCCGCTACTTCAGAAGCATTGCGGGCTATGCCTGTATAGAACAGCATCAAATGGCTTTTTAGCTCATTGCTGCGGATAGGTGAAATTGTAAGGGGCTGAACCTCAAAATTGCCATCGGGGTGGATATCAATACGGTTAAGGCCGCCGTAGGCTGCGGCTATCTGGTCTTGTACGCCAACGCTTTCTTTTAGTAATTCACGTTCAACATAAACAGCCTCGGCCGCAAGTTGTTGTTTGGTAGACATCTGGCCGCGCAGTGCGTACATGGCATTTAAAAAACCAACCGTAAAGCTTGAGCTTGAACCAATACCGGAACGCGCAGGAAGATCACCCTGATGGAAAACCTCAATGCCGCGCTCAATATTCATGTGCTTCATGACCTCACGCACTACGGGGTGCTTAATTTCATCAGCCTCGTTTACGTTTTCTATCTGGCTCCAGACAATGCGGTGCTTATTTTCAAAGAACGGGGGTTTGTGGGTGCAAATCAGCGTGCAGTAATAGTTGATGCTGGTAGATAGCACCGAGCCGCCATTTTCCTGATACCAGGTATGGTAATCTGTGCCGCCGCCAAAGAAAGAAATTCGGTATGGTGTACGTGTAATAATCATGGGCGGAAACTAGCGGGAAAGGGTCAAAAAATCAACTTTAATCAATATTTATCGGTCGGGAAACCATAGTTTTCCGAGTATTTTTGGCCAAAAGTGCTTTCCACTATATATTTTGCTATAATTCTTTCGTTGAAAAGCTGATGAGATTTCTTCCAGCCGGCCCCTGCGATGCTCATGCGGGCATCATCATTGTTCTTATAATACACAAGCTTATCCAGCAGTTCTTCATCAGTATCAAAGAAGACCATCTCCTTGTCTTCGGTGAACATTTCCTGCAGGGAGTTCTCACGCGTATTGAAGGTTAAAAGGCCGCTGCCCATGTAGTGTGTTATGCGGTCGGACGAATATAGGTACAGTTCTTCTGCCTGCGCTATGGGCGTATCATCCCATGTGCGGTTGACGCTTATGTTAAGACCCATTTTACAATCGGCGATCTTGTTATAATAATCGGCATTATAAAGCTCCGGCTTGCCGTTCATGCCGTAATAATCAATGCTTACCTTGCCTGAATTTTCTACCATTAACGGCAATGTCACGCGCCTGTCGGTCACTGTTTTGCCGTTGCTGTTACGCATTGCCCAGAATACGTCATGTTTCTGGTCAGAGCGCTCATGGCATTTTGGCCAGTCAATTGAGGCATCTACAAGGTTTGGCACAAAAGCTACAAAGCCATTGGGGTTATTGAAGCGCTTAAGGCCTGCGCCTGCAGTTGTAATAAAAGTGCTATCCACCACCGGAAGTTTGGCGCGTATCATGGCCATGTTATGGTCACGGAAGATAGGGTCTACGTTGAACTGCGCTATTTTTACAGCAGGCAGGAACTTGCGCGCTTCCGCCACACTATCGGCCGATATAATATCGGCATGATAAAGTACTATAAGGTCAGGTAAAAAATTACGGCAAGCCTTTATAAAATATTCGTTTGCGTAGTTAATGCCCAGTGACTTGATGCCCAGCGGGCTGCGGCTGCGGGCTATGTCCCTGTCAGACATCCAGAAAACGTTATGGCCATTACGAAGCAGGCCGTTATGCAGCTTGCGGCCCGGGTCATAATAACGCGCGCCTTTATGCTTTATATTTCCATTTCCTGCGAATAATATTCTCATGAATCATTAAAATTGACAAAAAAGCCATTTAGTCAATAACTAACTGCCATGGAAGACAAATTCACCCAATATATAACAAAGCATGAAGTGGTAGCCGAAAAGGCCACTAACCGCATTTGCTCATTTTGCCATTTTGACGCAGGCTCAAAAATTGCCGACTATGTTGTGCATTACCTGAAAGAACTTAAAGCCGCAGGCTGCGATAATTATTTTGTCAGCAATAACGAACATATTGAAGATTCAGAACTGGCAAAGATACGTCCTTATGTTGCAGAAATAGTTTTGCGTAAAAATGAAGGTTACGATTTTGCCGCATATTTTACAGGTTACGACCTTGCGCAGGACAAAGGTTATACAGAACTTGTTTTTGCCAATGACAGCGCTTACGGCCCTTTCTTCCCGCTGAAGCCCGTGTTTGAAAAAATGGCACCTGCCGATATGTGGGGTATTTCCGATGCATATGCAGGCAAGTACCATATCCAGTCATATTTCTGGGTTTTCAAACTAAACTTACGTATGCGCGCTTTCCTTCACAGAGAGCTTGATAAGTTCATCTTTACATCAGTTAAAGCAGATGTTGTTGGCATGTACGAGGAAGGCATCTCCCAAAGGCTGATAGCAGAGCAGTTCAATATCGGTGTTGTTTGCACTAATGAAGAGGCTGAGAAGATAGAGAAGGAAAGTACCGACCCTGTCCTTAAACATTTAAAGGCCAATATCAAAAAACTGGCCGATGAGAAGGTTAAGCCATGGACACGCGCCGCAGGCCTTTTTAGCCGCAAAAGAAGGCTTAAGAATATCACAAAACTTAAAGCGCATACTTACGGCACAGGCATATTCAGCGAATGGTATGCAATGGTCAAATATATGAACTGCCCGTTCATTAAAGTTGGCATGCTGCGCCGCCCTGACATGGAAAAGTACCATGAATTCAAATATATTGACGTAGTGAAGGAAAAATACCCTGATTTTGATTTGAATTTAATCCAGAATCACCTTAAAAGAACCGCATGAACAACAACGCAGAATTTTACGTAAAACCTTCTTATTTCAAAAAGAAATGCGTGAAGGTAAAACGCAAGGCAAAAGCACGCGCACATGCCGTGCTAGGCACGCTTACAGGTGATTATACATCTGAGACCATCAATTACGACTGGGCGAAACTTCCGGACAGGTGGCAGTTCATTAACGAGCTTATTGAGCGCAATAATTATCAGGACTACCTGGAAATAGGTTGTTCTACCGATGCATGCTTCCGCAACATCAAAGCGCCTAACAAAATTGGCGTTGACCCTTTCAGCGGCGGTACTCACCGCATGACCAGCAACCAGTTCTTTGCCGATCATAAAGGCATGAAGTTTGACATCATCTTTATTGACGGCCTGCATCAGTACGCGCAGGTGCGCGAAGATATAGTAAATTCACTTGAAGCACTTAAAGATAACGGCGTTATCATTTTGCATGATTGCCTGCCGCTAAATTTCTATGCACAGTTGCCCTTCCCTTCTGGCGGTGACTGGAATGGCGATACGTGGAAAGCGTTTGTTGAAGCGCGTACATGGCCTTCTGCCAATTCTGCGCTTTGCCTGATTGACCATGGTCTTGGCATTGTGATGAAAGGAAATAACCAAAATATGCTTAAACTTGCTGAAACTGATTTTATCAAACTTAAGTTCAAAGACCTTGCCGCAAATTACGATAGCTGGCTGAACGCTTTAAATTATAACGAAGCGATAAACTTCATTTCAAAGAAATAATATGGTGCAGTTCAATTACAATAATGCTGTATTTGATTATGAGCCATATCCTATTTGCTATGTGCCTAATGCAATGGCAGAGGCTGATTATGAAACGCTTCGAAAAAGCTACCCAAAGCTTGAGCTTTTTGAATTCAAGCCTGTACTTGGCAATAAATATTCACTTTCTGAGGTAAATAACCGTGAAGGTTATTTCAGTTTCCTTAAACAAAACCCTGAGTGGCAGAAGCTTTTTGAGAAGATAAAAAGCAAGGAATTCATTGTAGAGATCCTTGAGTTTTTAAAGCAACGTAATATTGACCTTGGCATCAAAGATTTTGGCTACGTTATTACAGGCCAGAAATTTGGCAAGTTGCGCCGCTTTTTCAGCCGCAAAAAAGTTTTCCTGAAAAGCCGTTTTGAATTTTCTATAATGCAGGCAAATGGGGGGCATATTAAGCCGCACACTGATGCGCCTAATAAAATAATCACTCTCGTATTCTCATTCATCGGTAATGATGAGTGGAATGAAGCGTGGGGCGGCGGAACGGATGTTTTACTGCCTAAAGACCGCACCAAAGTTTACAACCAAGTGAATAAACAAGGCGAATTTGCCGATATGGAGCATGTTAAAACTTTTAATTTTAACCCCAACCAGCTTTTGCTTTTTATTAAAACATATAATTCGTGGCACAGTGTTTCACCCATGACAGGACCGGAAAGTGCGCTACGCAAAACACTAACTATTAATATTGAGAAGCTTGCATGAAACTGAAGTTCAACTCTGCGCAAAAAAGCGTGAAAGCAATTAAAAAAACGTTTCTTGTGGCAGGCAAGCTTAGAAAGCCTTTGCAGATAAACCTGCAGGTACAAGATAAAAATACTAATTATTTCTTCACGCCAAAGTGCAAAACCGAGCTTTTCCGCTATTTGACATTTTTCACTAAAGAAGAAGGCACGCTTCAGTGGCTAAGTGAAACGATTACAGACGGTGACGTATTCGTTGATATCGGCGCGAATATTGGCATTTACTCACTTTACGCGGCAAAGCTTGGTAAAAAGATAAAAGTATTTTCGTTTGAGCCGCATAAGCCAAACTTTATTACGCTAATTCAGAACGTGGTTGATAACCAGCTACAGGATGTTGTTTCACCAATCGCGATTGCGCTGGGTGATAGTAACGACATCATTAAACTAAACTACCCTTCATTAGTAAGCGGTTCATCGGGAAGCCAGTTAGGCCATAAGAAAGCGCCGGGTGAAGACCGTGAGTTCAAGCCTGAGTTTGAAGAGATCGTTCCGGCAATGACTTTATCTGAACTTGTTGAACGCGGCGTTTTGCCAACGCCAACAGTTATTAAAATTGACGTGGATGGTAACGAAATAAAGATCATTAACGGTATGGCGAAGATCCTTACTTCTGCAAATAAGCCAAAAAGCATTCAGGTTGAACTGAACGTGGGTGAACAGGCAGATATTGCGGCGGCGCTGGAAAAATTTGGTTACAAACTACAAAACCGCCACTTTACGCTAAACGGCAAGGCAGCCCTTGAGCGCGGTGAAAAGCTGGAAAATATCGCGCACAACGCAGTGTTTGTTGCCTAGGCTTTTTTAGCTTCAGATATAAATTTCTTGATATCGTTACTTAGCAGGTAAGGGATAAGTTTCTTTACTTTGCTTTCGGGGAAGTTCCACCATTCAAGTTTTAGCAGTGCTTCAGTAGTTGCATCATCGAAGCGTTTCTTCACTATCTTTGCAGGGTTGCCCGCAACAATTGCATATGGCGGAACGTCTTTTGTTACCACGGCTTTTGTTGCCACAACCGCGCCATGGCCTATTGTTACGCCTGAAAGTATAGTTGCGCCGTCGGCTATCCAGACATCAGAACCGATTGTTACGCCGCCTTTGCTAAGGTGCACTTCGGCATGTTCTGCGCCTAAATTCCATAATTTGCGGAATGCGCCGAAGGGGTATGTTGTAACGCGCTCCATATGGTGATTGCCGCCAAGCAGAACTGTCACATCCTCACCGAATGAGCAATAGCTGCCAACCGTAAGCTTTGCGCCTTTGCTGTGCCATTTCAGGTTTAGCTTCCCGTAAGAAAAATCACCCACTTCATAGCCATGCTTTTTTATAGCATCCGCCAGATGCAGCTTAGTAAAAGAATGCGGGTTTTTATTAAGGCCAAGTTTTTTCTTAATCTTTTTCATAAAGCAGATATTATTACCTTCTTATGAAAATACAAGATACACCGATTGAAGGCCTGAAAGTTATTGAACTTAAGCTATTTGCCGATGACAGGGGCTTTTTTACCGAGCGCTTTAAAGACTCTACGGGCATTAATGAAAATTTTTTGCAGGATAACCATTCCCGCTCAATCCCTAACGTTGTGCGCGGGTTGCATTACCAGCGCAATCCTGACCAGGCAAAGCTGGTTAGTTGCATTACGGGTAAAATTTACGATGTAGCGGTTGATATACGCACGCATTCAAAAACATTTGGGCAGCATTTTGGCATTGAGCTGGATGAAACGCGCATGCTTTATATTCCCGCCGGTTTTGCGCACGGGTTTTGCGTTGTCGGCAACCAGCCTGCCGATGTTATGTATAAGGTTGACGGCTACTGGAACGGCGCCGGCGAAGGCTGCATTAAGTTTGATGATGCTGAGCTTGGCATTGTATGGCCCGTTAAGAACCCGATAGTTTCAGCCAAAGACCAGCAAGGCATGAGCTTTGCGGCTTACTGCCAGAACCCGGCTTTTTAATTACTTTGTAATTAGCTGCTTTAGAAACTTACGCGACTTGCGGCGTAGCTCAAGGTTACGGGCTTTCTTGAGTTTATAGGCAAGCAGATCCAGCGCTTTTTCTTTAGGAAAATTTGCAGCATCTTTTATTGCCTTATCTTCATTAGGGGTAACGAAGATAGCGTTATAATCATTCGCGGTTTCTACCATGCCGGCCATATTGCCAAGCAATACCAGCGAGTAATAGCTGAAGTAGAATTTATGCGCCAAATGGAAATCACCCATTAAATGCACGGTGTTGTCGTATAGAGGCACTTCAAGGTAAATCTGGCCTGTTGGTTTCAGGTAATCTTCCTTCAGCTTTTTCAGGAATTCCACAGGTTCATTGATGTGCTCAATTACGTGCGAAAGGATTATAAGATCATACTTATTGCCGTCTACATGGCGTTTTGCACCTTTTGAAACTGCGTGAGCCAGGTATTTTTCATCATAATCAAACGCGTTCAGGTTTGTGTAGCCGTTCTTGAAGAACGCATCCAGCCTGCCGCCTGCGCCTGAGCCGTAGTCAAGTATCGCGGTATCTTTGCCGAAATGTTTTGAAATAACTTTAAACAACTCTTCAGACGAGCCTGCCTGTTTTTTGTAAAGGCCTTCAGCTTCAACGTTTTTGCGTTTTACGGGGCCATAAATCTCGGTGTAATATTTTTTTACCGATGCTTCTGTCATGTATGGATTTATGCGGAAAGTGCCGCAATTTGTGCATGCAACAACGTCAAAATGGTTTTTGTGGCGGGTTGCAGTTGAAATTATTTTATAATCGGCGCAGCCGCAAAAGCAGTTGAAGTACTTGAATTCAAGCTCAGTAAGTTTGCTGCCCGTTTCATCGTGCAGGTCTTTGAATTTATGAAGTGTGCTGTTGTAATTATATATTTGCATTTCCGGCTTTTTTCTTTTCGTTCGTAGTTAATTTTTTAGCGGCGATATCTGTTAGCTTAAACAGATCAGCCTCATTGCAGAAGTTTGCGCCTGCGAATTCCTTGTACCATTCTTCTGAAAATTCGGTGTCCTGAAAATCCGGGTAGAAAGGGCCGCCGATTGTGTAATGCACAAGTTTAGGGTCTATATCAGCTTCGGTATAATCTGCCAGATAGTTCCATTCTTGAGGTAGCTCGCCGATCTGCTCATCATTTTCCAACCATTTGAACTGGTGAAGCTCAAGGCCGCTAGCATTATTTACGTAATCAAGAGTGAGCGCTTTGCATTTCGCGTTGTTGAAAAGCATCACGCTAGACCAGTTCTTTTTATTGTATGAGGTCTGAACCGCGCCCATGAACTTCTTTTTCTCGGATGGCTGGTGCTCGTGCTTTACGCACATTACCGCATATTTATCATCGCGTAGCGCCCAAAGTTTAGCGATATCGTCGCGCAGGATAATATCGTTATCCATAAATATTGACCAGCCTTCGTAGTTACAAAGATATGGCGTTAAAAAACGGCTGAATGAAAACTCTGTTGATTGCAGGCTTATCATTTCTCGGTTAAAAATATTTTTGATGTTCTTGATATTGATGGGGCAGATCGTTACAGGCAGGCTGCTGCGCTGGTTTATGCTGTGTACGAGCGTTTGGAATGCAACCGGAATACGGTTGTCATATCCTACAAAAATCCTGATCAGATCTGCTGCCATAAAATTAAGAACCCAGTATTTGTTTTGCGGTGCTTAAAATATCGGTTACTTCGCTATCTTTCCACACAATTTTGTCTAATCCGGGTTGATTTTGGGTAATTTCTTTATAGTTCAGGCGTATTGCCTTTACCATTTCGGGTAAATCTGCGCGTGATCTTGGCCCGTAAACAAAGGCGGCATCTGTATTATGCGCACATGGCAGGTGGAAGTATTTTTTGCGGTAGCTGTAAAGCATTAGCGGCACAGGGGCTGCCAGAGCCTCTTCCAGTGCGGCAGAAAGGTTTGATATCACTAAATGTGAGCGTGCCAGAACTTCGGGGAATTTGGTGTTTGTATCTATGCGAACTTTGTCTTCCAAACCTAGCTCAGTAATTTTATCCTGCAATATCTGTGCATGTACGGGCGCTTTTTTGATCTTTAGTTTTATTATAACCTCTACGCCTTCAAGCTTGCCCAGCTCTTCAATTATCTCGATCAGGCCAAGCAGGAATTCTTCGGGCGTTTCAGTTATACGGGGCATATGGAAATCCGGGCCTGAGTAATTGCTGGCAACCAGAACCGTGAATTTTTCAGCGGCATCCGGCGCATTTAGTTTTAAGCGCGGGTATGGGGCTATTTTGATGAAGTTTGCAGGAAGGTTTTCTTCCAGTTCCGGTGCTTGCTGATAAGTCAGGGGAAGTTTTGCGGCATAGTAATTTGCGCTTGCCGTTACTACCCTGCCCGTGCTTGCCCATAAATTCCCTGCAACTTTTGATAGCCTGTCCTGCTGTTTTGTATGACTGCCCTGATTTATGATTATTGCAGGTATATGTTTTTCACGCGCAGCATCGAAAGCGCCGCGGATGAAGTTATAAATAACATGGTCTGTAAGTAACAGATCAGGCTGAACCTCTGCCGTAAAATTTTGACCTATTGCGTATTGAGTTTTCAGGAAAGGGATGAATTTTGCAATTTCCTGAGCAACCATGTTTTTAAGCGCCTGTTCGTGGAATATTGCATTTACGGCCTCAGTTAATTGCGCGCTTATATCCTCAGGCTTATATGCAAGCGGGGATGCCGTGCGGAAATAAAATATGGGTTTGTTCTTTTTATTGCCTACATATATTTTCTTTAGATTACCTACAAAGAACTTTAGTGCCTGAATAGTACTGCGCGGCATTTTGCGGGTGAATATATGGGCAACGGGCTTTTCCTGCTCAATTTCCGAAAGCATTTTTTTGAACTGGGTACTATTGCCAAAATGGGCAACTTTGAACTTATTCTTTGCGTAATTTTCCAGCAGTAGCTTGTTACTGAACTTGCAAAGCAGGTTATTAACGTCGGAATATTTTGTATTTTCATAGGAGTTAAAGCGGCTGATAGTCCAATCTACCAAAGACTCCAAAACCGCGGCGTAATTTGGTAAATTCTTAGGCTTGCCGTTTTCAATTACCGTAAAGCTGTGCCCCTTGCCTGCGTAATGACGGGTTGCGTAGTAGTTGTAATAAACCACAGGCAGATAGTGCTTCAGATAAGAGCCCAAACCCGCGGCCTCGCCCGCATTCAGGCTGTAAATTGCGGTGGCGGCAGTTACCAATTGCGCGGTTTTGCGTGTGGAAATAACGGCATTTTTGCCTTGTGCCAGTGCTGTGTAATATGCGGCAGGAGTAGCTAGTTTATAGCCTTTTTTTTGCAAAATATATGCCGCAGCGGGGCAGAAAGAGAATATTTCACTTGGCTTTAAATTGGCCGAAATGAAACTTTCTGCTTGATTTGTGTCATTAACAAAACCAATATTGCTGCCCATAAGTGTAATTTTTTTAAGAGCTTAAAATACCATGTCAACATATTTGGTCACCGGCGGATGCGGCTTTATTGGCAGCAACTACGTACTGAAGCATTTAGCAGCAGGCGACAACGTTATAAACATAGATAAACTTACATATGCAGCCACGCAAATGCATGTAGAAGCCCCGAACTATAAACTTGTTAAGGCTGATATTACCGATAAGGAAGCGGTAGCGCACGTATTTGCAAATAACAAAATTGATTTTGTGGTTAATTTTGCGGCAGAAAGCCATGTGGATAATTCAATCCATTCACCTGCCGAGTTCATAAAAACTAATATTATGGGCACGTTCAACATGCTTGAGTGCGCGCGTGAATATTACGCTAAGAACCCTGACTTCAAATTCCTGCATATTTCAACCGATGAGGTTTATGGCGCGCTTCCTAAAGACGGCAGCATGTTCACGGAAGAATCTCAGTATCGCCCTAACTCTCCTTATTCAGCATCTAAAGCAGGCTCAGACCATTTAGTGCGTGCGTGGCATAAAACATACGGCCTGCCGCTTATTACCACTAACTGCTCTAATAATTACGGGCCTAGGCAACATAAGGAAAAGCTTATTCCAAAAACTATCCATAACGCGCTTAACAATTTACCTATCACTATCTACGGTAAAGGTGAGAATGTGCGTGACTGGATATATGTTGCAGACCATGTGGATGGCATTGACCTTGCTTTACAGAAAGGCAAATCCGGCGAAACATATTGCTTTGGCGGTGATGCGGAGCTTACAAACAATGAAGTGGTGAACATAATCTGCGAAACGCTTGATAAAGTTATGCCTAAGGCAGAATCTTATAAAAAGCTTATTACTTATGTTGCAGACAGGCCGGGGCATGACTTGCGCTATGCAATTGACGGCGCGAAAGCGAAGGCCGCGCTTGGCTTTGAACCTAAGGCAGATTTTAAAACGCATATTGTTGAAACTATCACATGGTATTTGAACCATGGCTAAGCTGCCGATCTCAGTATTCATAATTGCCAAGAACGAGGCTGACCGTATTGGCCTTGCAATCAACAGCGTTATTGGCTGGGTTGATGAAGTGGTTGTTGTTGATAGCGGCAGCACTGACGGCACGCAGGAGCTTGCACAGCAGCTTGGGGCGCGCGTATTGTTCAATGAATGGAATGGTTATGGCCCGCAAAAAGTATTTGCGGAAGCGCAGTGCAGGAATGACTGGATATTGAATATTGATGCTGACGAGGAAGTTAGCCCTGAGCTTGCGCAGGAAATCCAGCAGATATTTGCGACTGAACATAAAAATAAATTTTACCGCCTGAAAATATACGCAATTTACCCGCACCAGAAGAAGCTGCCTATCTTCCCTGCGGGAACTACCCAGGTACGCATTTACAATAAAGAATTTGGCGGCTTTAAAGATTCGGCAGTGCATGACTCGGTGATATCGAAGGGTAATACGCACGAGATTGAGCTGCAAAACGCAGTACTTCACCGCAGCCACCGCAATATTGCGCATACGCTGGAGAAGATAAATTCTTACAGTGACCTTCAGGCAAATGACCTGTTTGCAAAAGGTAAGAACCCAACTGCGTGGAAGATTATTTATACGCCGTTCTTTGCATTCATTAAATGCTACTTCCTTAAACGCTATATGTTTTACGGGCTGGATGGCTTTTTACATTCATGGATATATGCGCTTGGGCGCACTGTGCGAGTTGCAAAAGCGCGTGAAAAATTCCAGAACAGTAAATCTAATTAAGGCTTCAGGACTTTGAATTGCTGGAAGAAGTTATAGAACTTATCTAGCAATTTCTGGTTGCCTTTGGTAGAGCAACGCGAAATTACGTAATTTATAAATATCCAGTTCAGGTAAACGCCCGGCAGGTACTTATTGCCCATTTGGCGGCGCTGTTTCCATGCCGCTGAAACGGCACGGCGGTAAACGCGAAGGTCTTTATTTATTTTGTAGAAATTATAGTAAGCCATAAAGCGGTCATGGTTTAACTGGGTTTTATCGTTTGAAAGGTTACCCTCGCCCTTTGGTACTAAATTTACGAATGCATCCGTTACCACAATGCGCTTAGCGGCATTTGCAAGGCGTAACGGCAAAGATTCATCCTGAATAAAAACCTGAGTGTCAAAACCGCCCGCTTTATCGAACAATTCTTTTTTTACCAGCAGGCACATGCGTTTATATTTGCCGTCCAGAATTACATCTAACGGCTTATCTGAAACTGCATAATTCGGTTCTTCGTTAGTGCGCGTGCCAAGCAGTTCCTGCGGGGTTTTGCCGGTAATATCCCATTTTCCGTAAACAAGCTCTGCGCCTGTTTTTTGCAGAAGGTCATACATTACCTTAATTGCGTTTGCGGGCAGGATATCATCATGGTCAAGGAAATGCAGGTATTCACCTTTGGCAATTGCCGCGCCCATATTCAAACGTACGCTTGGGCCTTTATTATCAGTATGGGTTTTGATCTGCACATGCGGGAAGTTTGCAGTTACCTGCTTTGCAACTTCAACCGTGTCATCTTTAGAATTATCATCCATCAAAATAAGCTCACGCTCAAAGCCGCCATCCTGCTCCATGATTGACTGAAGCGTGGTAGGTATGATGTTGCGCTTTGTGTAAAGGCTTACTATGTGGCTTACTAGCATGAATTTAGGCTTTTAATTTCTGAAGCGTCTTATTTAGCGATTCTTCCAGTTTTGGGAAGTAAATTCCTAAATCTTTTATTTTTCTGTTAGATAGCCTTGAGTTATGTGGCCTTTGTGCAGGCGTCGGGTATTCAGATGAAGGTATGGGGATGATTTTAACCTGCGGGATTATCATTTTAGCAAAATCCGCCCAGCTTATCTGTTCATCGGGAACAAAATGGTAAATTCCCTGCGGTGCGTTTTTGTCCAGCAGCTTTAGAGTATTTACGGCAATATCTTCAGCGCTTGTGGGGCTGCCTATCTGGTCGGCTACTATTTTCAGCTCCGGCCTTTCTGCGCCAAGGCGCAGCATTGTTTTTACAAAATTCGCGCTTTCATGGCTGTAAACCCATGAAGTACGCAATATATAATATTTGCAGCCGGATGCAGCTATTGCCTTTTCTGCCGTCAGCTTGCTTGCGCCATATGTGTTTAGCGGGAAAAGGTTTGCAGTATCATCTTCCGTAAATGACTTATCGCCCTTGCCGTTAAAAACATAATCAGTTGAATAATGCACCAGCGTAATGTTATTTGCTGCGCAATATGCGGCTATCTCTGCCACGGCCTCGGCGTTAATGCGGTTGCAGATCTGCGGTTCGCTTTCAGCTTTATCAACCGCCGTGTATGCAGCGGCATTGATTATCACTTCAGGTTTGCCAAGCTTTGTAAGGTCAAGCTTTTCGGCAAGGTCAAATTCGGTACGGCCCAGGAATGTTGCATGCGGCAAAACTTCTGCCAGTGCTTTGGCAACCTGCCCGCTTTTGCCCAGTACAACTATACTAGCCATTTATGCGTGCCAGATATTTGTAGTAATCACTATCTTTCTTGTAATTACCTATCAGCTTTTCAAAGCCTGCGCGGTCAATAAAGCCTTTGCGGTAGGCAATTTCTTCAATACACGCAATTTTGATATCCTGACGTTTTTCTATGGTCTGGACGAAGTTTGCAGAATCTAAAAGGCTGTCAGGCGTTCCGGCATCAAGCCATGCAAAGCCACGGCCTGTTTTAATTACGTGCAATTCACCTTTTTCAAGATAGGCGCGGTTAACATCGGTAATTTCCAGCTCACCTCTGGCAGAAGGTTTTAGGTTCTTTGCGATCTCTACAACTTTTGCATCATAGAAATACAAACCCGTAACTGCCCAGTTGGATTTTGGCACTGCAGGTTTTTCTTCAATTGAAATTGCCTTGTTTGAATTTTCGTTTTCCAGCTCAATAACGCCATAGCGCTGCGGATTTGTAACTTTATATGCCATTACATATGCGCCGCGGTTAAGCCCAATTGCGTGCTGGAAGTCAGAGCTTATCTCATCGCCCGAAATTTCTGAGCCATAGAATATATTATCACCCAGTATCATGCATGAAGGCATGTTGTTGATAAACTTTTCAGCAATTATGTATGCTTGCGCAATGCCTTTTGGCTCTGCCTGTTCGGCATAACTTATCTGCATACCAAGCTGGCTGCCGTTACCCAGAAGCTGCTCAATAATTGGCAGGTCACGCGGGGTTGAGATAATAAGCACCTCACGCAGGCCAAAGTTCATC
>CAYVII010000019.1:0-14876 GCA_964451475.1 uncultured Rickettsiales bacterium | reverse complement strand
TCTGAAGTTAAAAGCTACGAAGATAATATCGTTCAGCAAAAATACCTGACTGACCTTGTTATTAAGCAGCGCACAGATAAAAAACTACGTGACATCTATTCTAACAAGTTCAAGACAAAAGAAGGCAAGCTGGAAGTTCATGCAAGCCATATTCTTGTAAAGACTGAGGACGAGGCAAAAAAGATAAAGAAAGAGCTTGATAACGGCGCAGATTTTGATGCTCTGGCCGACAAATACTCTATTGACCCGGGTGCAAAAATATCATCGGGCGATCTTGGCTATTTTACGGCCGATGAAAAAGTGGCAGATTTCTCTAAAGCCGCGTTCGCTCTTAAAAAAGGTGAAACTTCAGGTCCTGTAAAAACCGAGTTCGGCTGGCATATCATTAAAATTTATGACAAACGCAAATTCAGCTCACCTAGCTACGCGGAAGCTATTTCTGATATCGAAGGCGCACTTGCGACTGAAGTGATTGACAATGAAGTTAAGAAACTTAAGGACAGCGCGAAGGTTGAATATCTTGGCCAGTTTGCCAATAAACCTACTATTGTAAAAAAAGCTCCACTTAAGCCAAATAACATAGCAGCAGAGTCTACTCCGCCTGATGGACAGAAAGTAACTATACCCGCACCTAAACCGGCAGCACCTGCTCCTGTAGTGCAAAAACCTGCACCTGCGTCAGCTCCTGCAAAACCGTCTGTTGCAGCTAAGCCTGTAGCTCCGGCAACTTCAACTACAGTTAAGGCTGCAGAACCTAAACCGCTAGAGGCAAAGCCTGCTGCGCCAAAAGTAACGGCAACTCCTGCTGCAACACCTGCTCCGGTAGCAGCGGCAAAACCGGCGCCTAAACAAACTGCAAAACCTGCACAAGATGATAAAGACGGCAATGAGACCGTAGCTGCAGAAAAACCTGTTAGCAATAGCAACCTAAAAAGTGGCGGCAGCGTTTCATCGGCAGTGAAACCGGCAGCCGACAAAACTGAAAGCACAAACGACTAATGGTTAGCAGCGAAGATCTTCCAATGTCGCCTTTAGCGCCGGCATCCCTCCCTACTTTGAATAATATCGAAGGCGTTGAGCTACTGGGCGGCGCATGCGGAATAAAAAAGAACAACCTGCCCGATGTACTTTTGGTAAAATTCCCCGAGAACACAAGCGTTGCAGGCGTATTCACAAAATCTAAAACACGTTCGGCAGCTGTTGATTGGTGCAAAAGATCTTTAAAAAGCGGCAAAGCCCGTGCATTCCTGTGCAATGCGGGCAACTCAAACGCCTTCACCGGCGCTGCAGGGCAAAAAGGCGTTGATGAGTGCGCAAAATCACTTGGCCTTCCGCTGGATGAAATTTTTATAGCCTCAACAGGCGTAATCGGCGTACCGTTACCGTACGAAAAGATTACGGGAAACCTTGAAAACCTGAAGCCGTATGGCTGGCTGGATGCTGCAAAAGCAATTTCCACCACTGATACTTTCTATAAACTTGCAACCCGCAATGTTGACGGCGTAACTATTAACGGCATAGCTAAAGGCAGCGGCATGATAGCGCCTGACATGGCAACAATGATAAGCATGGTTGCCACCGATGCTGCCGTTAAAAGCGCTGACCTGCAAAAAATGCTGGAAGAAATAAACGAGCAGACATTCAACTGCATTACTGTTGATAGCGATACTTCTACAAGTGATACTCTTCTGGTTTTTGCCACAAATAAAAAACCTGTAGACGCAGCAAAATTCAAAAAAGCCCTGCATGAAGTTATCCATGAACTGGCAATGCTGGTTGTGAAAGACGGCGAAGGCGCACAAAAATTCATCACCGTGAATGTAAAAGGCGCAGAAAATGACGCTGCCGCGAAAAAAATAGGAATGGCAATTGCCAATTCACCGCTTATTAAAACTGCAATTGCAGGTGAAGATGCAAACTGGGGCCGTATTGTAATGGCCGTCGGCAAAAGCGGTGAAGCCGCAGACAGGGATAAATTATCTATCTGGTTTGATGATATATTAGTTGCAAAGAACGGCGCAGTTGCCGTTGGTTACGATGAAGCAAAAGTTACCGCGCACCTTAAAACGCGTGAGATAAATATAACCGCCGATATAGGTCTTGGCAGCGGTAAATCCACCGTTTATACCTGCGACCTTACGCATGGCTATATTTCCATAAACGCAGATTACAGGTCTTAAAAAAAAGGAGATCGCATGCAAGTAGCTTACAAAAACTGCCCGCTATGCGAAGGAAACTTTAAGGTCATCTCAACCCATATTGCCACCCGCCACCCGCTTTGGCACGAAGTTCTGCCGCCGCATCTTGAATGGTGCAAATGCGATAGCTGCGAGCATATCTTCACGCGCTATTACTGGGACAAAGAAGGCCTGAAGCAGGTATTTTTAAAAGCCAATGAAGGCCAGCTTGCGGGCGGCGATATTCACCACCGCCGCATTACATGGGCACCAACGGTTGACCGCATTGTAAACCAGCTTGGCGGCTACCAAAAAGTTACAAAACGCAAAAAACCCGCAACCTGGCTTGATGTAGGTTTTGGCAACGGCGCACTTATTGCCACCGCACAGGAATATGGGTTTGATGCATACGGAATTGACGCAAGGCAGGAAGCGGTAGACCGCCTGAATGCAATTGGCTACAAAGCAATTTGCAGTACGTTTGAGGATCTGGACACTGAACCGTACAGCGTAATCTCAATGTGCGATGTATTAGAGCACATGCCCTACCCGCGCACAGCCCTTAAAAAAGCAAAAAAAATGCTCGAGAAAGACGGAGTACTTTCAATCTCTCTTCCAAACTCAGATTCTTCTCACTGGAAACTTATGGGCAAAGATAACCCTTACTGGATAGAGATAGAACATTACCATAACTTCTCACGCCAGTCGCTTGAACAGCTATTGAATGAAGAAGGTTTTGAAATGGTTGAATACTCTATCTCCCAGCGTTATATCGCCTGCATGGAAGTGTTTGCCAAACATGCAAAAAAAGCCGCCAAATAATTATTTAATTCCCAGCACTTTCTTATAATCAAAATTCGGGCAGGTCTTACTGCTTACTTCGCAATGCCCGTGAAAAGTCACTTTCGGCATCAGCGCCTTTATCTCAGCGCACAGTTTTTTAAGTGAATAAAATTGCTCCTGACTAAAATGGTTCAGGCCGCCAAGGCAAATTGCAATACTTCCCTTATTATGCCCGGCCTGCGCCGCCGGTATCTTTTCAATATCCCGCGCAACAAAAACCACACCCTGTTTATTGATATAGTAATGATACCCGATATCTGCAAATCCGCGCGCCTTATGCCATGATCTTATAGTTTCAATATTATCATGCGCCTCATTATCAGAAGCCGAGCAATGGATAAAAACCTTACCCACCGCCCTTTTAGGCTTCTTAAACATTACTTGTCACCGGTAATGGCAGCAATCAGCCCGCCAATACCAACACCAAGTGAAATTATCACTTCACTTATCTCGCCCGATATTGTTACGCCGATGCTTGTAAGCAATGCCGTAACACCGATCCATGTACTGCGCTCTTTTGCGCGCTGTAATATCCAGTTGTTTTTCTCGTTCATACTATCTCCTTATTTGATTATTCCTGTAAAAAGGCCGGTAATACCGCCAATAATTGCAGACATGGCAAAATTAAAACCACGGCTGCGGTTGTAAGAAGCAAGCAGCTTCTTTACATCGGCGCGTATCTCTTCAACAGTTTGCTCCAGCCCTTCTACGCCCTTTTGCAAACTGCCTATTATTCTGTCTGTGTTGCTCATGATTATACTTTGTAATGCCCGCTTACCCTGATATCGAATGAGGCGCTAATATCTGCAGCAGTCATACTGCTTGCGCCTGATGCCGTAGATTTCGCCATGGCCATATAAGTGTTACCCGCAATAGTTCTAACCAGTATACCGTAAGCACTACCCAGATTTGCATTGGCATAATAACCCACATTGGCCGCCGTAGTACCCGCTGCTGCATATGGCAGCCCGTCAATACGCAAACTGCCTGCCGAACCTGTAAGTGACGTAACAATAAGCGTAGCTTCAAAAAAAACGCGGTTGCCAACACGCGTATAAACACCAGTTTGGGTATTATAACTCGCAGTACCGGGAGTAGTTGATGCAACAAGGGTTGGCGTGAACGTCCCTTCTTCGTAATTGGCCAGCTTAGATGAGCCGCCGTTAAATTTAATTCCGTTTAAAAAATCAACACTGCCATCGGTTTTTAATGCCTTGAATGAATTATTCCACGCACTCCCGTCAGGTGAAGTTTTGAGTGTAAAATCGTCATCACCTACAAGGCCAAACTCCGCCCTACCTGAAAAACCATTCTGAAATAAAAAGCTAGCCGTATTGCCCACTGCATTCTTATTCAGCTTCGTGCGTATATCAGTACCGTTATTATTAAGCAGCACCGCATCAGAATTAACAGAAAGCCTATTAGTGCTATCTGGCGTGGCATTAACGCCAAGCATGGTACTACCGCCCGATCCGCTACTATAGGCAACCCAGTTTGTTCCATCATAGCAATATATACTATCTTCATCATTTACCCAGAATTTCATGCCTTCTTTAGGCACAATAAACTTCCAGCCGCTATTATAATAGGCAACCTGCCCTGCCTTTCCGCTCCATGCACCGGTTGGCGATGCTGCAATTATATACACACTACCCGTTGCAGGGCTTCCCGGCGGCGTGGCTAAGTCTTTATCAACTACACCGCAATTTTGCATGGCATCCAGAATGCTTATTGCCTCATTTATCGTCACTTCCTTTTGTGCCTGCGACTGCACCACAAAAGGGATGTTCAAATTATTACTATTGGTCATACATACCTTTGAATTATATTGTTACTGATGCGGCAGTTCCACGCCCTATAACTGCCGATATCTGGTAAATTTTTACGCTTAAAGAACTTTGCAAAGAGCCAAAATCTACCGTTTGCTCTGCCGCTGAATATGATGCGGAAGGCGATGTTACATTTATTGTGCGTACAACATCAGCGCCGTTCATCACATCCAGATCATATCTTTCTGATTCTTCGTTTAACGGAACATCAGCGCCGTCACGCAATTCACCGCTTATCCTTGTTCGGCGTATCCAGCTTATGCTTAAATTACCGCTACCGTCACGGCTGGCCGTAATATGCACAGGAGCATATGGCTTTAGCGAAACCGCCCTGAACGTAAAATCTTCAGCAATTGTCGAGTCCAGATCTTTACCAAGGCTTACTGCTTTATATTTCCTGCTTACACCTATCAGGTAACTTGGTATCTGCTCGGCAACAACATTACTGTTAAGCATAACAAAACGCTCACCTGCCACATGCATTGCAGTTGCCCACTCAGTACCCAGCCTGCCACGTAAAAGGCAACTAAGCCTGTATTTACCCTGCTCTAAAAGCTCTGCATTACGGAACTGGATTATTTCATTACCCAGCACCGCAAGATTTCCGCCATTTAGCAAAGCATCTTCGGTTATTGTTTCCAGCTCACCGTTTATAAGTGAAACATCAACCACACAAGACTCATCACAAATATCGGCAACACCGTTGGCTAGGGCCGTAACAGCATTACCCATTACGCTTTCCGCCAGAACTTCACTGCATTGTTCGTAAGAAGCACCGCCATCGTCACTCCTGAATATTCCTGCCCCCTGCCAGTTATTGCCAAGTCCGCAAACAGCAAACCTTATTTTTGACTCCGTATCAAATGCAGGGATATCAAGTATCTCAAGCTCACTATCGGCAATTTCAGTTACAGGGTTGCGTGAGTCGGGAACTTCCGGCGAAGTATAAACGTCATATATCTCATTATTCTCTGCAACCGCTTTTACCCTCAGTTCACCGTTAGCACCAAGCAATGTTTCAGTAAGGCGGATCTGATGGCCGGATATCTCAATCACATCCCCCGGCTCAAGGTAAGAATATTTAACAGGCAGCGCCAGCTCATACTTAGTACGCGCAAGCCATAGGTTATATATCATTATATCTGCCACCTGCCTTGCCTGCCATTCATTAAGCACCAGCGGAAGACTAACACTTTCAATACCTTGTGCAGATGTAACCTCACGCGTTGAAGACTGGTTACCAATCTGGAAGTTCTTACTGCGAGATATAAAATTGACCTCGATCTTCTGCGGCAACGCAAGCTCATGTTCACGCGTTATATCCAGCGTTTTATCTTTTTGCGGGATTATATCTTTTTCCTCTATCTCCTCCGCCTCTTGCTGGCCACGCGTTATGAACTTAAGCTGCGCCCCGCTTTCCGCCACATCAAAAATATAAGCTTTTTGCAGGCTTTCTAAAGCTGAGCGCACGGTCATTATTTTATCAATAACAAACCCGTCCACCAGCTCATATAAATTCCCAAAATCCAGCTCTTCAGGCTTAAACCCGCAGCGCTGCGCCAGTTCCTTTATTATCTCGGCAAGTGATGAAAGCCCAAGCTTACCTGTTATCCAATGCCCGTAAACCCACTGTTTACCGTCACTCCATACGTCCGAAAATTCGGGGAATGAAGGGTAAGGTCTTGCATCCCATGTCCACAGGAAAAGCTTTTCAACCATTGAACTTCCCGCCCATTTATCAAGCGTCGCCTCAATTGCCGTTGCCTGTGCCCTGTAATCTACCCTCCCGCGTGAAAAGCGCGGGAAGTTACTTTCAGAACTGCTCGGGTCATAAAATACATTCGGCTGGTTGGCGCACCCGTCAACCGATGGAAAACCAAACTCCGTAAACCATATTTTTTTAGAACACGGAACCCAACTCGTTGAAGATGAATCAGGGTTCACATGGCTATTATTCCACCACCATGCAATATTTTTCCACGCATATTGCGGCGTTAACGATGCCTGGATTGTGCGGTCTTCATCGGTATAATGCCAATCATACCCCTCACCGCTTGTCCAGCCATCCATTATTTTTTGTTTATCGTAACCGTCCTGCGGCTCGTCTGTCAGCGGGAAGTAAGCATCAATACCAACCACGTCAATACTGCTGCACGCCCATAAAGGGTCAAGGTTATACCAACCGCCATCAGTATGGTGGTACTCACTCCAGTCAGCAGCGTAAGTAACTGTAACATCACTGCCCAATATTGTTTTTACCGTGCCCGCCAAACCCACAAGAGCATTAACACCAGCATAACTATGAAGCCCATTATGTACCTTTGTTAGACCAATTAATTCTGAACCTATGCAAAAACCGTCAATCTTGCCGTCTAGCAAATTGGCGTAATGCGTTACAAATGCATTATATCCGTGCGTTTTGGTAAAGAAGCTTGCCACATTGGTATTACTGCCCGTTATCCTTCCGCGCCATGGCTTATCTTCCATGTCCATAAATATGAAAGGGTAGAACATTATTTTATAACCACGTGCACGCAGTTCGGTAACATAACGCACAATACTGCCATCGTCGGGAGTACCGCCATAAACCGCGCGTCCGTCTACTTGCGTAATTGCATGCGCCGAGCCGCGGCTGTAACCGGCAACCGACCATTCGTTCGGCTGCGTTGCGTTACCTGCAATATATTCAACACCGGGTTTGATCACGCACGTACCCGCATCAAGACTATCGCCAAACCATCCAACAACTACTGAAACCCACTCCGCATTCGGCAGCTCGGACTCCATCTGGTTAAGCGCAACCACTGCATCGGCAATACCGTAATGGCTGTTCTGGTTTATTTCTGCCTGTTTACCGCGTTGTATAAAATTCCCGCTTACAACTTCACCGCCTGTTTTTTTCTGAATAACTGTATCATAAGCAAACTCACCGCTTGCAGGGATCATGATTATATTTTCAATCTTGCTTGGCAATGCATCATCCGCATTCATTTTACGGCGCACCTCAAACGTAAAATTTGGTATGCGGTTACCGTAATTCGCCAGCGGAAAATCTTCTATCACCACATAAGCCATGCCCCTGTAGGCAGGCGTAGTTCCAACACCTTCATAACTTTCAATCGTCGGGTCGGGGTTTTGCGTTTCCGTTCCGCGATAAAGCCTGTAAACGCCCAAATTCGGGTTTATCACTTCTGCATCTGCCCATACGCGTATAATATCGTCTATCTCACCTTCGCAAACTCCAATAGCCAGGGTTACCGAGTATGAATACGTGGTCTGCTTCTGCAAAACCTTGCCGCCGCCACCTTTACCGCCGCTGGATACCTTGGTTGTCGTGGCAGTTTCCTTGATAGGCAGTGACCATATTATGTTGCCTGCAAGACGCACATTTCCGTAAGCTATCGGTATGTTTTTTCCATAGGTTGAGCTTTGCACAGAAAGCTCTGCAAGCCTTGGCCCGTGGTAATCAGGCAGCCTTTTCGGGCCAAATATCTTGTCATCAACAGCCCCACCAATGAATGAACCTAGCTGCCTGCCAAGAAATGAGCCAAATGGCCCGCCAAATTGCGAACCGATTGAAGAACCTGCCGTAGATAGTATGATTGATGCCATGTCTAATGTGTATAATGTTTTGTTCGAACAGCCGGTTTATGAGAAACCCCTCAATAAACCGTACGAGGCACTGGCGCAGGCACTTGTTGCCGGTGGGCGCATGCGCATAGATGCATTTGAAAAAATTAATTTCATCCGTTTCCCCGCAAAAGGTCAGGATGTATTTTTAAGTTACCGTGAACTGCATGATCCAAGGTTAGTAACCTTCACAGAACAGCTTATTGGCAAAACCAATGTTGAGTTGTTAAGAAAAGAGATCGCCAAGAACCGCCCTGTACCTGAAGATATTGAGATCAAACTCGCACGCCTTGTAGTACAGGCCGCGCATCCTTCAGTAATAGAGCTAATGCTTATTGAGCGTGTGGAGATATTCCTTTCCTACTCATATAACATCGGTGACCTGCTTGATTTTGTTTCGTGGCAGGAACAGGGCAGCAATAGCGGTATGCAAAGCGTTGGCTTTGGCGATGCCCGCATTTTTGTTTCCTGCGACGGAGATCCTTTCAGTAAAGATGAAGAAGCCGCCGAAAATACAAAATACTCACTTGGCCGCTTCATGACCATTGCCGGTCAGGAAATAGGCCACTATTCAGACCTTCGCCGTAACAGGCAGGGAGTACCCGTTGCCCGCTTTTCGTTAGATAGCTGGCGTTATGCAAGCTCTGTTGTGGCCGATGCCCGCAAAAAAGATATTCTCTGGGGTAAAAAGGTTGAAGAGATCTTTAATTACCTTAACCTTAATGAGAATGTACAGCTTGAAAAATCTATTACCTTCTTCAAAAAGCACCGCAAATTCTCATTCAGTCTGCTTTGGGCAATGCTAAAATCTTACTGCGCCACAAAAACACTCCAGCAACGCGCTAAAAAATTCAATGTTAAAATTGCACACCTGCATGATGCTCGGCATCTTGCAATTATGCTTGCCGATATGCGCTTTAACCTTAGCCCCCGCGCACCGGTCTACGAACGCTCAGACCCTCGTGAACAGGAAGCTATCATGTGCGTAGAGGCACTTGCACGTGTTCCTCAACAGGCAATCAAATGGGGTCACAAAACAACTGCTTTCATGTACCCTAACCTCTACCGCTTTTATTACAATAAAGTAATACCTGCCAATATTGAGGTTGTTAAAAACCTAAAAAGTAAAACAATCCGTTAGCCTTTCCTGCCACCAACTATCTAAATTATGCTCAACCACTTTTCTGGCCTGCGCATATGCATGAATTATTCCAAAACCATTTTTGTAGTCGGTAATGATCCCAACATGCTGCGGCTCCTTGCTAATCTTAAATAACGCAACCACCCCTACTCTCAGCTCGCACGGCGTTAAATATTCAAGCAGCGCTTTTTCAAGCTCGCCGTTATGCGGCTGCCTGCCATAGTTTGTACGGTCGGCAACACTAATTCCCATTTCCTTGGCCACACCAACCACCAGCCCTATACAATCCACCCCAATATTTTTTTTTCTTCCCTGATGATGGAACTTTGTTCCAATCCATCCGCGCGCAATATTTACAATATCCGTCATTTACTTCTTGTACCTGCTGTTTCCAGTATTTTATCAGTACCCGGAACATGCGGCTCTCCGCGGAAATTGGCGGCATTATCAAATTTAGCGCAGCATGTTTTAAATACTTTGTCACAACCTGCAAATATCTCTATCTCATCACCTTCCTGCATCTGGTACGGCATCGGCAAAGCCAATGTTACCTTACTATGCCTGAAATCCTTTACTTCCATTGAAAGACCTTCGTTTGCCCCAGTCAGGAACTTCACCAGACCGTAATTGAAATAACCTGTTTCATTACCAAGCGCAGCAGCCTCAAATATCTGCCTGTTCTCAGCAGATGATACTTCTGCGGTGGTTTTAAAATCACTTTTATCTTTGCCGCATTTGGCATCACCAAATAACGCGCGGCATGTGGGTGAATAAGAACTTCCTATTTTCTGTGAAAGCCTCTGGCTTAAACCCCTTATCTCAGCCGTGAATCTTCCGTTACCATAAGAAACTTCACCAAGCCAGCCTGTGCGCAACGGCAATTTACCCTGTGCTGTATTTGCATAATTGAGCATAAAAACCTCAACTTCCGCATGGTCATAAATACCTGCATGCAGGTCATTGTCCTTTATAAAATCACTGGTCAGCATTCCTTCAACATCAAGGTTATCAACCGCCATGCCCGATGTACTTTGCACCGCACTGGCAGTAAACCCGCTGGAAGCTATATAGCAGTCTTCCCCAAACTCAATATCTCTGTCATGGTCGGTAAATCCAATCACAACACCATCGCGGCGTTTCAGACGCCAGCAGGTTGCAAGCGTGGTTACTTCTTCAGCCAAATGGCTTTTCAACTCTTCCGATATATCTTTCATGCTAAACTCTTACTTCTACAAGCGGAATATCATTCCAGCTGTTACTGCCATAGCTTTCCATACGCGCAGCCAGCCTGTCAGTATCAAACCTTACAGGCACATCAAATTCAAAATCTGCCGATATCGTCATTAAACTTGCAGGAGCACTTGAAAATATCACCGTTCCGTTTGCATGGTCAACGCTATAACCGCTTAACTGCATAACTCCGTTCTTATAAACTTTCACGCTGCCACTTACAGGCTTTTTAATATCACGCGTTACAATAACTGAACTCTGGTATCTTTTTACAAGCTGGAAGCTGGTTTTTACTCCATCCCCACTACCAAGATTTTGGTTACTTGCCTTAAAATCCGACCAGTCTTTGAAACGGAAGCCGTAAGCCCTGCCCTTACGCGCCCTGAAGAATGATATCAGTTCCATAAGCTGCGTCTCTGTCTTTACGCCATGTGCCACATTATAACGCGCACGTGCTTCAGACCAGTTGATGTTGCGCTGCTCATGGCCGCTATCTGTAATTACTATATCTGTAGAAAATTCCGGCCCTCCTGATGATCCGTAAGAGATATCGGTTGGGAATCTTATTTCATGAAATGACATATACTCTCTTTTATTTTTCTTTGCGGCGGAAGCGCAGCTTCTGCTTATTCTTTTTTCCGCGCACGGATTTTGCAAAAACAACCTTTTCGGTGTCTTTTGGTTTTATTTCCGGTGTTTTAAGGTCATTGACCACCAGCTTTTCTTTTAAAATAGGTATTGGTGCGCTACGCGCGCGTGATTTTCTGTCATGGTCAAACGGCGCCGTTTCCAGCTCTGCGTTCCGCTTTTCCAGCTCTTTTTGGCGGTCTTGTTTTTTATTGTAAAAAACACCTTCGCCTTTCTTTTTAAATTCGGTGCGCTCAAGGTCGGTAAAACCCTTTACCTGGTCAAAAGTTCTTTCATTATTACTTTTGCGGCGTATGCGCCTTGGGTCAACTGCACCATCTTTTTGCTCATCGCCGTCTTTTACCATGTTAAAATGCTATCATTTCTCAATTTTGTTTACAACTACCTGATATTTTTATAGCTTAAACCCAGATGGAAACTACAGCTATAACCATATTCAAATGGGCATTCGTCGTTGCGGCGGTATGGCTTAGTTTTTATCATTACAGGCGCGAGATCAAAAAGATCAACGTCATTTCCAAACAGCTTGAAGATGCCCGCCTTATCCGCAGCCTTAAAAAGGCCGCACGTTCACGCATGCTTCATTTCCTTATATTTTTCAGCGCCTTCATAGTATGGGTACTAGCTTATGATCTTGTAAATGAAGACGTAAACCGACAGAACTATGAACTTACGCAGGAACTTGAAGAAACCGCCAGCACGTACAACAACCTGTTTGAAAGCCAGCAACGCCTTGTTTCTGCCAATAAAGGCAACGTGCATGAAGTAATAAAAGATACCAAGGATTATTATACAGAGATCCTTATGAACTACTACGTTATGCGCCGCTGCGAGCTTGTTGGTAAAGATGACATTTTCATTATCAACTCGGCACTTATGCGTGAGATTGCCCTGAACTCCATCCCTGTTGGTCTAAGGGACGAGATTTTCAAGAATGCCAAATCTGAATACATTGAAAAATATGCAAATTATGACTGTTCCGACCTTAGGGGCAAAAACTCTGATATTATAAACTCTTATAATAACTATATCTCTGCAGTACGAGAGATCATGAGCGCCACATTTTAACTAAAATTTTACGTTATATTAGTTACATAGCCCCAATTAATTAGTAAGCGAATTAATAAATGCCTAACCATTTACAGTTACAGTTATAATATGCAGCTCGAGTTAGACGATAATTTTGATGATATTGACGGCAAGCCGGCGAAGAAGAAAAGAAGTTTCAATACACTTCCACTTCTTGGCAGCTTCATGCCGCTCATTCTTATCATCCTTACTATCGTTTACATAGGCGCATTCCAGAAAGAAGCAGTGAACGATTTCCTGAAAAAATATGATTTCATTGGCGTAAGCCAGACAGGTCAGGCAGAAAAACAACGCCTTTACCTTATCAATAACCTGCCAATACCTTATGAGCAACGTCAGGCTTTAAGACAGGGCACTGTGTTCCTTGGCGCAACCAAACAAATGGTTGAACTTGCGCTTGGTAAACCTGCAAGTGCGCCTGAACAAACATCAGAAGGTCAGGAAAAATGGGTTTATTTTTTCCAGGATTCTTCCCGCCCTACTTACCTGTATTTTGAAAAAGATAAGCTTGTGAACGCCGCAAAAGGCACAACGCTTGATAATGCTGAGATCCAGTAACTAACTTACCACCACCCTGTAATTCGCCTCAAAAGCATATTTGCTTTCATCAGTCTGCTGCACAGACTGTGATATCAGTCGCGTTTCTTGATGGCTGTAATCGTCAATATCCAGCGGCTTTTCATTAAGAATCTCAAATATTTCCTCTGCCAGTTCAAGCAGACTTTTTCGGCCTGCATTATCATCATATGCACGTATGGCAAAATTCATTTCGTAAATACTCCGACCAATCACAGGACTATGAACCATTGAAGAATTACCTATCGTAACATATGGCAAACCCGCATCTTCCTGAACATGGTCATAAACATCTACTTCCAGCTCACTGCTTAGCACGGCGTATAAAGCTTTTTGCGTATTTATAACTACCTGCATTACATTACCTCGCTAACAATAAGATCAAGCCTTTCATTGCGCTCATCCGCATTCACAACAGAACGGATGGCATAATGGCGTGACTTATAAAGAACACGCATTTTGGTATTGATGTCCGGAATATACCTGATGGTCATTTTATATAGGTTTGTCGAATCCGTTTTCTCAGATACAAATCTTGAACCTTTGGCCTGCGGAATAACTTCCGCCCACAACACCGCATATATATTCCAAGCAGTTATAAACCCGCCCAGAAGGTCAGACGTATAAACAGGCGTTTCAATAGTAATTCGCTGCCTTAGCCTTGATGCTATATTTTTCATTTACATATTCCTTTGCGCTTTATTCAAAAAACCAAACAGGTCATCACCTTGCTGCGCAAAAGACCTGTTAAAGAAATCTTCTATCGCCGGCACAAAACTGCGTGCCGCTGCATTTGCAAGACTTCTGGCATTTACATTCCCACCAACAAAAACACTGGCCAGGTTTGCTGCAAGTGATGAGAACTGCGCCTGCATATCATCGCTGGCACTTTTAAGGCTTTCTTCCACCTGCTTATCCAGCTCACGCCTTAATATAAGCATTTCCTTTTCAAACAGCTTACGCAGCTCATCACTGCTATTTATTCGGGAATTTTTTAATTTTACTGCCATTATACCCTCACAGCACGGTATGGCGCATAACAGCTACGTACATTTGCAGGAAGGTCATTTTGCCCCCTGTTCTCATACATGCCGGTAATATGCTCAAGCATCCCCTGCTTTATCGGCGCAGGCACATCCGCTGCATCACCGTAACCGGCAATATATTGCAGCTGAATAATTTGCCCCATAGGCGCAACATCAAACACAACCTGCCTGTTACCTGCACTTAAATGATAGCCCGATGTTGAAAGGATGCTTTCGCTAAAATCCTGCGCAACAATGATAACCGCCACAATTTCCTGCACCGGCCCACGCATCAGGTTCACAGCCGCAGGTGCATAATGATCAAACTGCAACTGCAATGTTTGAGTGATAAGTGATTTACTTAAATATTCCTCCGCTATCTGACGCGCTGATTTGATTAAATCAACTCGCAAAAAACTTTTGGTTTCCGCAAGTGTCAGCGGCTCTTCTTCCGGTTCTTCAACCGTGCTTAAATATGGTATGTTACTCATGATTTTCCTTGAATAGAACGGCATCTCCGCGCGCTATCAGGCGGCAGCCCGCACTCTCACGTACGTCATAGATATTTCCCTCCTCAAATCTCTTAAGAATAAAATTATCTATGGTCGTGAGAGTGCTTTTTAAAATTAGTACAAGCAATTAATCAGCTAATTTCAGCAATTTTATTGCCTCAAAATTAACAACTTCA
>CAYVII010000018.1:10026-15128 GCA_964451475.1 uncultured Rickettsiales bacterium | reverse complement strand
GAAATAGAAGAAGCAAGGAAAGACCCCATTATATACAGCATTAAATTTGAAGCGGCAGAAAATACAAAGCTGGATGGCAAACTTGATGATTTCCTTAAAGAGCTTGCAAAGTCACTGAACCCTAAGGAAAAAGCCCCTACTTCCGTTGCCATTTTAAGGCAGAAATCACGTAAGGATCTTGATGAATATTTAGCGGCGATCCATTCATTCGGTTATTACGACGCCACCATAACACTGAAAATGGACAGGCCTGAAAAGAACGAACAGGGCAAAGAGGAAAAGGAAGCTCACGCAATATACATAATTGATGCAGGCGAAAAATATAAGATAAGTACAAAACACGTGAACTATGTTGAAGGCTCTACTACCGGCTTAAAACTGCCTGATCTGGCAACACTTACGCCACGGGAAGCTGATTACGGGACTGCAAATGAATTTATTGATGGCGCAAAGGAACTAAAAAAATACATCGGCAGTAATAACTGCATCATGACTCTTGAGGTAACGCCTAGCCTTGATCTTGACCGCAACAGTAAAACTGCCGGTATTGTTTATGATGTTAATGCGGGACCTGTAGCAAATTTCGGCTCAGTCACCATTTCGGGTAATGAAACTGTAAAAGAAAGCTACATCCGCAATCTTCTGCCTGTAAAACAGGGTGATTGCTTCAGCACCACGAACGTGGAAAAAACACGCAGCAATATTTTAAACTCCAATCTTTTTGCCACTGCAGAAATAACTTATGCCGACAAGCCACAAGAAAACGGTGAGGTCCCGCTTACACTTACGGTAAAAGAACGTTTCCAGCGCACCATCAAAACCGGTGTTAGTTATATGACAGATCAGGGCCCCGGCGTTAGCGCCGGCTGGGAACACCGCAACTTCTTTGGCGGCGGTGAAAAGCTGCAGGTAAGCGGCCTAATTTCCCAGTACATGTACTCCCTGAGCGGAAATTACACTGAACCTTTTTTCATGCGCAGTGACCAGTCGCTTAAATTAATGGGCAAGATCGCGCATGAGGAACTTGAAGCATATACTTCATCAAACATAGATGTTAACGGCGGGATTGAACGCAAACTGCAAAAAGAACTTCTTGCAGGGCTTGGCGTTGGTTACCGCCTTTCAGAAGTAACCGAAGAAAGCACTAATAATACTGAAACATACGCGCTTATTTATGTACCCGCATATTTGCAGTGGGATAGCCGCAATGACATCCTTAATCCCACAAAAGGTATATTTGGTCGTCTGGATGTTGCCCCATATTTTGATACTCTTTTAAGCGGCGCATATTTTATCCGCAGCAAAGCGGTTGGAAGTACGTATTTTGCCTTTGATGCCCCGCTTGAGCCTATACTTGCTTTCCGTGGTGCCCTTGGCTCTATTACGGCAACCGATACAGAATCCGTTCCCGCAGATCTACGCTTTTATGCAGGCGGCGGTTCATCGGTTCGCGGTTATGGCTATGAAGAACTTGGCCCAAAAAAGAACGGTGATCCATACGGAGGACGCTCACTTATTGAGCTTTCAACCGAACTGCGCTTCAAAGCAACAGAAACTATTGGCGGCGTAATATTTGTTGATGCCGGTAATTCATTTGATGCCATTTACCCTGATTTTAAACAGGATCTGCAGCTGGGCGCAGGGCTTGGATTCAGATATTACACAGATTTTGGCCCTGTCAGGCTGGATGTTGCAGTACCTGTAAATTCAAGGCCTGAAGACGACGCGTTTCAATTATACATAAGCCTGGGGCAGGCCTTCTAGGAAAAATCATGATGAAATTCTTCAGATCCATATTTAAAATATTACTCATCTTGCTGGTACTGGCAGTATTCTCACTTGGCGGTGCCTACGCTCTTTTACAAACCTCATACGGCAAAAATAAGTTGCAGGAGTTTGCAAACGCACAGTTAAAACAGCCGGATACAACAATAAACATCTCGGGCCTTGGAGGCAGCATACCTTTTGCCCCAACGGTTAGATCCGTTTCGATTGCTGACAGGAACGGCATCTGGTTAAAAATTTCCGATGCAAAATTAAGCTGGAAGTTTTCGCTGCGTCCAACAACATTTTATATAGAAAATATCGAAGCTAAAAAAATTGAGATTTTGCGTGAACCTTTACCCTCAGCTGATGACGAACCGCTGAAATTTGAAATACCTGAGCTTCCCCGCGTAGTTGCCAAGCTGGTTTATGCACCGCAAATAATTATTGCCCCTGCATTCACTGGGCAAAAACATGTCATTGCCATAAACGGCAGCATCCGCACTTTTTATGATACAAAGTCGGAAAAGAGTTTGCTTGAAATAAAATCTCTGGAAGGCGTTCAGTTGAACGCAAAAGCGGAAGTAAATAATAACAGCTTTGATATTTCACTGACCGAAGCAGCAAACGGTATTGCAGGTAAACTTTTAAAACTGAATGATACTGATACACTCAACGCCCGCATAAACGGCAGTGGGCTGTTTCCCAACAATAGCGGCACAGCGGTAATAAAAGCGGCCGATGCAACACTGCTGGATGCAAGCTTTACCATTAAGGGCCGCAGCACTGAACTTACGCTTGGTCTGGATGCAAAAGCTACATGGCCGTCAACAAGGTTTTATGACCGGATAAAACAAATTACCGGCCCGCAAGTTAGCCTGAAAATAAATGCAGATGTAAAAAATGACAGCAGCATAACCGTTAAGCAGGCCGAAATCGATGCAGGTAATATCAAAGCAAAACTTGACGGCGTTTACAGTGATGATGTTATAAAACTTGGTTATTCCGCCGCTGTCCTTAACCTGCAACCGCTGGCAAATAAATCTGGAAATATGTCCCTGGAAGGAAAAGCGGAAGGTAGATCAGGAAAATTTGCAATTACCGGAACAGCCAGGGGCAACTTCGATAAGTTCAAAAATATCCTGCTGAATTATGATGTGCTAAACGACGACAGCAATCTTAAAATAAATAGCTTAGGAATTGATGCAGAGGGTATAAAAACCACTCTGAGCGGTAACATCGACCTTGAATCACAAGAGCTGGATATTGCATTTGATGCACTGGTAAATGATCTTAAAAAAATCACCGCAGATATCGGTGGCACTATCACTGCAAAAGGCACAGCTAAAGGTGATTTTGATAATATAAAATTCAATTTTATTTCAACGGCCAATAAACTTACCGGTCTGCCGAAACAAGGAATTGCGGTCATTGGTAATAAACTGGAACTTACGGCCGAAGGTGAAGCGGGCAGCAAAGGAAATGCAAAGCTTGAAAGCTTTACTGCCAAAGGTCAGTTCTTCAATGCAAAAGGAACTGCCGCATATGATGATAAAAAAATATCGGCTGATTTTACTGCCGCTGTTACAGACACAACCAAACTCACCCCTGCCCTTAAAGGCAGCCTTAACGGCAAAATAAAGCTCAAGGGCACTGCTCAGGCACCTGAAGGCAATGCCGATATTACGCTAACCTCAAAAGGCCAAGAGCTTGATATTACAACTGATTTTGCAATAAAAAAAGAAATCGCCTCATTCAAAAACTTAAAAGGAAAAACAGACGGTATTTCATTAAACGGTGCAGCTGATTATAATACTAAAACCGCACTTGCCGATGGCAACATTGATATTGATGCAAAAGATCTTGCAGGTCTTAATGCATTCCTGACAGAAAAACTTAGCGGCTCAGGCAACATAAAAGCAATAGCTTCGGGCAGATCCGGCAAACAGGCAATTGATGCAAACGGTAAATTTACATCTGTCGGCTATTCCTCAGTTAAAATAGGCTCTGCCGAGTTCTCGGCAAAATCAGCCGATATAAATAAGTTTGCAGGGCTTAACCTTAATGCCACGCTTACTGATCTGGCAAGCGGTGATAATTTACTGGATAAAATCACTTTTGATGCAACAGGTAAAAGCAGCAAAGATAAAACGCAGATTATTGATTTTAAAATGAATGCATCTGTTAAAAGACCCGATACGGGCACAATTGAAAGCACAGGCCAGATCACTGCTGCAATGCCTGACTGGGATCTAACCCTGAATAAATTCAACGGTAATTACGGTAAATATAAATTCGCCCTTAAATCACCTGCACATGTAAAACAGAAACAGCAGATAATAAACATAGCAGATTTTACACTCAATTTAAACGAAGCTGCCATTACTGCAGGCGGTAAATATTCTGCAAACAGCATTGATATTAAAATCAGCGCAGATGCTTTAAGGCTTGGCAAATTCACTGAAGGCAAGATCCGCGGTCAGCTTTATGCGTCAGCCAATATTACGGGCACCGCTGCCAGCCCTGTTATAAAAACAACTGCAACGCTTGAAAAACTGGCAACCGAAGAAACTGGCCGCCTTCCTCTGACTGTAAATGCAAATGTTGATTATGCCAACAATAATGCCGTTGCAAATATAGTGGCAAGTCAGGGCAAAGGCCATATTACCGCTAACGCCCTGCTACCGGTAAAACTTTCACTGGAACCGTTTGTGTTTGATATACCAAAGAACAGCCCATTAAAAGGTAATGTGGTTATTGATATGGATCTGTCCGAGATTTCTCCGCTCTTTTTAGAGGCAGACCAGACTTTAAAAGGCAAAGTGGAAGGCAATATGAGGCTTGGCGGAACAATTGAAGATCCAAAAACCGATGGCAGCATAAACCTTGCCAATGCCCGCTATGAAAATCTTTCTACGGGAACATTGCTGGCAAATATGCGTGCCGCAATAACTACAGACGGCAATAAAATAATACTGAAAGATATGTATGCCAACACAGGCAAAGGAAATATCACTGCCGGCGGCAACGCTCTGCTTTCTGAACCATACACAATCTTAGCTCATGCCAACTTAAAAGATTCAGAACTCATGAACCGTGAAGAGGTTAGCGGCATCATAAATGGCGGGCTTAATATAAGCGGTACCATTCCCGCACCAGTGGTTAACGGCTCTTTAGTGCTTGGCCCTATGGAAATACAAATACCCGAGCACAGCAACATAAGCTTGGCCGATGTAAAGGTGAACAACCCTGATGTACTGCCCAAGCAAAAATGGCAAAAAGATAAAAAGCAGGCAGAAAAAAAACCTACCACCATCAAGCTGGATATAAAAGTTTCC
>CAYVII010000018.1:0-10016 GCA_964451475.1 uncultured Rickettsiales bacterium | reverse complement strand
GACGGCAAAAGTATTTGTACGCGGCCGCGGGCTGGATACGGAAATGCGCGGTGACCTGCATATTACCGGCACTTCCGGCACACCGCAAATAAACGGTCAGCTACGCACCGTACGCGGCATATTCAACTTCCTTGACCGCGAACTGGCAATTGAAGAGGGAACAATGGATTTCCGCGGGACCATACCCCCGTCACCATATTTGAATATTGTTGCAAATGCCAAAGCCAATGAAATTACCGCAGGTATAAAACTTAGCGGCTCTGTAAATGAACCGGTGCTTAAACTAACTTCAACCCCTAATCTGCCTGAAGATGAAATATTAGCGCATTTATTATTTGGCCGCGAATTGCGCGGTATCACGCCAATGCAGGGCGCGCAAATATTACAGGCTCTAAGCAGCCTGCGCGGCGGCGGCCCTGGCTTTGATCCGGTTGGTGATATTCGCAAGGCAGTTGGCGTTGACCGCCTGAACGTTGACGCGAATGAAAGCGGCGAAGTTACCGTTGGTGCCGGAAAATATATAACCGACAAGGTCTATTTAGGTGTTGAAGGTGGCGCAGGCGAAAACTCCGGCAAGGTTAAGGCAGAGATAGAGGCAACTAAAAGCATTACTGTTGAAGCAGAGTCCAGCGCCAGTTCCAATGGCGCACGCATCAACTGGAAATATGATTACTAAATGATCTCCGCCTTAAAAGCTTGAGAACAAGGCATCAATATCACTTTGCGTAGGTGCACGATCGGGCAATTGCGGTCCGTTAAGCAACGCAGCCTCGCCTTCAGGTTTTGTAGCCGTAACCGAAGTAGTACCGAACAGCATAAGCATATTATTTATTCTTTCGCTTACGCTATCTAATATTTTGATCACTTTAGTAATACGCTGGCTGGTCAAATCCTGGAAATTGCAGGCCTCATATATTTTAGTTATTTCCGCAGCTATGGCTTTTTGGGCTTCACCGCCAATATCATTAGCCACTTCAGAAATAGCACCCACTGCATCAATTATCTTATGGCTGGCCTCTTCCGTATTCTGGATAATGGCCGCAAGATGCAATGTTGCATCCGCTGCAGTATGGTCATGCATAACTTCCTGTTTTGTCTTCTCAAGGAACTCTGCAAGCTGCTTCACCTCATCCAGCAGGTTTTTATTACCGCTTCCAGAATGTTTACCCATTTCCCTGGAAATATTTTCAAGCACAGAACCAATATCCGCCATATTGATAGCGCCCTTTTTCTGTCGTACATCCTCAAGATTTTTCATCAGGATGTTTCCTAGCTGTTCATGTATGTTCATGGTTAATACCTTTTACAAGACTGTGGTTACCAAACTCTTAAAACTGGCCAAAAATACTGGCAATCTTCGCTTTCAACGTATCTGCGTTAAAAGGCTTGATTATATAATTACTTACACCGCACTGCTTTGCAGCAACTATATTTTCAGGCTTACTTTCTGCCGTTACCATAAGGAACGGGATGGCTTTTAAGCTCTGGTCTGAACGCACATTTTTAAGTAGCTCAAGACCTGTCATTGGCTCCATATGCCAGTCGGAAATGATAAAATCATGTTTTTTCTCACGCAGTTTAATAAGTGCGCTTGTGCCGTCGCTGGCTTCTGTTGGCGTGTTAAAACCAAGCTGCTTTACCAGATCCACCACAATGCGGCGCATTGTTGTGTTGTCCTCAACAACCATAATTGACATTTGTTTATTAACCATGACTCCTCTCCTTTCTTTCTTTATTTTGTTGTTATTTTAAACGATATAGTCCGCGACATTCATCTACGGGTGAGAACATCCTGAACTTATCCACTATAATTTCCGTGCTGCCTAAATACAGGTAACCTGCAGGGTTTAGCGCCCTTGCAAGACGTGCAATTATTTGTCCGCGCGCATCATCATCAAAATAAATAAGCACATTGCGGCAGAATATTATGTCAAACTTTCCAAGCAGGGAATAATCATCCAGCAGGTTATACGTGCGGTATGTAATCTTGCTGCTTATGACCGGCTTTATCTGCCAGTCCATATTATGCAGATGCGTAAAATATTTATTCAACAGGTTCATTGGCATACCGCGCTGAACTTCAAACTGCGTGTAAATTCCCGCTTTTGCCCTATCTAGCACTTTACCCGCAAGGTCAGTTCCTGTTATGTCTGCGCGTATTCCGGCATTCTGCATTTCCTCTTCAAAGCACATTGCAATTGAACATGGTTCCTGACCGGTTGAACATGCGGCGCTCCAGATTCTTAAACTGCCCTTTCCTGCAGTTTTATATTGTGGCAAAAGTTTCTGGCGCAAATAATCAAACGGTTTCTGGTCACGGAAGAACAAAGATTCATTCGTGGTCATTGCCTCCACTATCTCGTTCACAATAGTTTCTTTAGGATTGGTTCTTATGCGTTCAACCAGTGCCGGCACGTTATCAACACCGTTATTACGGGCTATCGGTAATAGCCTGCTTTCAATCAAATAACTTTTGTCATGCCCCAATGTCAGGCCTGAACGATTTTTTAGAAGATCTATACAAAACTGTAATTCCGCCTGCTGCATTTGCATATTAGTTACCTATGTTCTGGATTAGATATTTTGGTATTTCATTAAGCGGCAGCACCGCACTGCATAGATTGGCTGTCGCAACAGCTTTTGGCATACCCCACACAATACTTGTTGCCTCATCCTGCGCAATAGCCGATGCACCGCGCGTTACCGCGGTTCTTGTTCCCTCTAGACCATCCTGGCCCATACCCGTAAGTACGCATACAAGCAGGTTACGTCCGTAAATATCACTTAGGCTTTTTATCATCGGGTCTGCAGACGGGCGGCAAAAATTCACCTGCGGATTCTGGTTAAGACGCAGTATAACTTTTTCGGCGGCACGAACTGCAACCATGTGGTAATCACCCGGCGCAATGTAAACATAACCCGGTTTCACTTCTTCGCCTTCCTTAGCTTCGGCGCAAACACGCGCACCCGCACTTGCAAGATTATTCGCAAGCATGGTTGTGAACATTGGCGGCATATGCTGCGTTATAAAGATTGGTATATTATTCAGCCGGCCCTTTATATTTTCAAACAGCGTCAGGAGCGCCTGCGGCCCGCCTGTTGATGAAGCAATAGCAAGCGCCCTGATATCCTTATTCAGCCTTGAAAAACTTTCTGCCGGTTTTGCCGGTTCAATTTTTTTAAGAGTTGCAGAACCGGGTTTTATATTGCTCAGGACAAATATTTTATCCCGCAGCTCACGGTAAAAATTCTTTAGCTCGTCGGGAGATTGCGCGGTTGGCTTTGCAATATAATCAGATGCGCCAAGCGAAAGCGCCTTTAAGGTAATATCCGCATTACGCAGCGTTAAGGTTGAAGCCATGATTATTTTTGCATTCGGCGCAACTTCAAGTAGTTTTGGCAATGCTGTAATACCGTCCATTTGCGGCATCTCTATATCAAGAACAATAATGTCGGGCTGATGGTCTTTTGCAATTGGTATTGCCTGCTCACCGTTAGTTGCGGTTGCCACTACCATGATCTCGGATGTTTGCGAAAGATGACGCGTTATAAGGCCGCGCACAACCGTCGAGTCATCAACCAGCATTACGCGTACATGCATTATTTCCCTCCCCGAATCCTATAGCAGGAAAGTAAGAAAAGCTTGCCGCAACGCTTAAAGCCGTCTTAGAATTATCAACCTTCAAGATCATATTTTATACACTTTCCTGTTGCTCATTTTTATATGCCATCACCCTAAAATAGAAAAATACAACTTAAAGACTCTTCTTAACCTTAGTTTAACAACTATGTGGTGTAATGATGCCCTAAAATAGTTAACAATAACTAAACTATCGGAAAGGTTTTTATGGAAGATATGGTTGCAGAATTCATTACGGAAACCGTAGAAGGACTGGCAGTAATTGATCAGGAACTGGTGAAGTTGGAAAAGGACCCGCAGAATAAAACAATCCTTGGTAACATCTTCCGTGTAATGCATACCATAAAAGGTGCATGTGGCTTTCTGGCGCTAAATAGGCTGGAAAAAGTTGCTCATGCCGGTGAGAATATCCTTGGTAAGTTCCGCGATGGCGAGATCCAGGTTACACCACACGCCATTACTCTTATTCTACAGTCAACTGACCGCATCAGATTTATCATAGAACATATCTCTGAAAATGCCGGCAAAGAACCTTCAGGCGATGATAACGATCTTATTTCAAGCCTTGATAGCTTTATTGAAGGAAAAGAACCTGCCTCGCAAAATCAGGAAACTTCCGAAGATCTTACGTGCTTTTTCAAAGGCGATGATGAACTTCAGGCAATGATAGATGAGATTGAGAACGCAAAAATACTGAAGGAAGAATCTAAAAAAGAAGCTGCCTCGGCAGCCCACCAACCTGCAAAGTCCGAAGAAAAAACATCTGAATCACGTGAATTAGCACAGGCAAACCAGACAATCCGCGTGAATATTGATGTACTTGAAAAAATGATGCAGATGGTTGGCGAACTTGTTCTGGCACGTAACCAGCTTATGCAGATCGCCCGCACGGATGAGAACCAGAAGTTCCTGTCACCGCTTCAGCAGTTAAGCCACATCACTACGGAACTGCAGGAAAGCGTTATGAAAACGCGTATGCAGCCTATTGGCAGCGCATGGCAGAAATTCCCGCGTCTGGTGCGCGATCTTTCACTGGAGCTTGGCAAAAAGATTGAACTGAAAATGATCGGTGAAGATACCGAGCTTGACCGCCAGCTGCTTGAAGCGGTTAAAGACCCGCTCACACACATGGTGCGCAATTCGTGCGACCATGGCATCGAAACACCTGAAAAACGCCGCAATAACGGCAAAAGTGAAACAGGCACGGTTACGCTTAACGCCTACCATGACGGCGGCCATATAGTTATTGATATCAGTGATGACGGCAACGGCATAAGCGTTGACCGTGTGAAGGAAAAAGTTCTGGCTAACGGTCTTGCTACTCAGGCAGAGCTTGCGGCGCTTAGTGAAAGGCAGATTTTGCAGTTCATTTTCGCTCCCGGTTTTTCAACCGCGGAAAAAGTTACCGCAGTTTCAGGCCGCGGCGTTGGTATGGATGTTGTAAAGACCAACGTGGAAAAGATAGGCGGCACAATAGATCTGTTCTCAACCCCCGGGAAAGGATCAAGGGTTAGCATAAAAATACCGCTGACCCTTGCAATTGTTTCAGTGCTGATAGTTGAGAAAATAGGGCAGCAATTTGCTATACCGCAAATCAACGTACGTGAACTTATTCAGGTTGGCAACCGCTTCCCTATCAAGCTTGAAAATATTGATAACGCAAAAGTAATACGCCTTCGCGGTTCATTGCTTCCGGTAGTTTCACTGGCAGACATACTTAAACTTTCGCCTGAGAAAGAAAGCAGCACGCAAACAGAGGGTTTCGTGGTTGTGTGCAGTGTTGGCGGAACAGATTTTGGCGTGATGGTTGACCGCATTCACAACATTGAAGAGATTGTGGTTAAACCTGTTTCCAAAGTAGTTAAGTCAGTGCCGCTATTTGCCGGTAATACTATTCTGGGTGACGGTAACGTTATCATGATACTTGACCCTAATAATCTTGCAAAAGAAGTAGGTGAGATAAAACTGAATAAAGAACAAAACACAGAGAGAAAAGAACTCGTCACTGAAGCTGAAGACAAACTTATCAACTTCCTTTTATTCCGCCATGGCAAGGGCGCAGCAAAAGCAGTTCCGCTTGAGCTTGTCTGGAGGCTGGAGGAAATTGACGTTAGCAAGATCGAATATCCTAACGGCCAGCCGGTTGTTCAGTACCGTGATGATCTTATGCGTATCCTTTCTCTTGATGGCCATATTGCCCGTCCTGAAAAAGGCATAATGCCGGTAATTGTTTTCCTTTATGATGATAAAATATACGGCCTGCCTGTAGACCGGATAACCGATATTGTTGAATCACCGTTTAGCCTGCAGCTTCCATCACAAAGCCAGTCTTATATAGGCAGCATGGTAATTCAGGGTAAAACTACCGATATTGTGGATGTCGCCCAGATTCTTGGCCATTCAACCGGAAGCCATGCTGATGCCCATATTATAACCCCAAGCAATGATGACACAGTAACAGCCAGCGTATTGCTGATAGATGACAGCCCCTTCTTTTTAAAAATGACCGCGCCGGTATTTGTTTCAGCCGGTTTCCGCACTATTACGGCAGAAAGCGGTAACGAGGCACTGGCAAAACTTGAACAGGCAACTGAAGATTTTGACCTGATAGTTACAGATATAAATATGCCTGGCATGAGCGGCTTTGGCTTTGCCGAAGCCTTCAAAACCTCATCGCGTAACAGGGATATACCAATAATTGGCTGCACTGCCACCATGAGCGCCGATACTTTAAGCAAGTCAAAAGCTGCCGGCATGATCACCTGCGTACCTAAAAACAACCGTCCTGAGCTACTGCGCATCATGACAGAAACCTGGACTAACATAGGAGCTTAACATGAACCATTCTGCCGAAGCCAGAAACGCCGACGAAGAACAGCTTATAACTGTTTACATAGACAGGCAAATGCTTGGCATTCCTGTGCGTGATGTAAAAGAGATCCTGCAACGCCAGCGCATAACATCAATACCGCTGGTACAAAAAGAAATTTCAGGTTCGCTTAACCTGCGTGGTCGTATTGTAACCGTAATTGACGTGCGCCATTGCCTTGACCTTCCAAAGAACAGCAACGACAAAGACTCTATTTTTGTTGTGATAGAAAATAAAGGCGAACTTTACAGCCTTACGGTTGATTCCGTGGGTGATGTTATTTCCATACCACTTGAAGGTATAGAGGCCAATCCACCAAACCTTGCCAGTAACTGGCGCCGCGTTGCAAGCGGTGTCCATAAGCTTGATCAGGAATTACTTGTACTGCTCAACCTTACAGAACTGCTGAATTTTTCAAAGACCGACTAATCAAACAACCAAACATCAAACTTAAAAAAACGGAGAGACTTATGTTCAACAAAACTAACGCAAAAACACAGGCAGAGTTAAATGCCATCAGCAAATCACAGGCAGTGATTGAGTTCAATATGGATGGATCGATAATTAATGCCAATGATAATTTCCTTAAAGCTATGGGCTACGGTCTTGATGAGATCAAAGGCCGCCACCACAGCATGTTTGCTGACCCAAACTATGCACGCAGCCCCGAATATTCAAGCTTCTGGGATCAGCTTCGCCGCGGCGAATATTCTACAGGTGAGTACCAGCGCTTTGGCAAGAACGCCAAAGAAGTATGGATTCAGGCAAGCTACAACCCTATAGTTGACGAAAGCGGAAAACCTTTCAAAGTTGTAAAATACGCATCAGACATCACGCGTGAAAAACTGCGCAACGCTGATTACAAGGGTCAGATATCTGCTATCGGCAAATCTCAGGCAGTTATTGAATTCAACATGGATGGTACTATCATTACTGCCAACGAGAACTTCCTGCGCGCGCTTAATTACTCACTGGATGAAATTAAAGGCCGTCACCACAGCATGTTTGCTGATCCTAACTATGCCCGCAGCCCGGAATATGCTGCATTCTGGGAACAGCTTCGCCGCGGTGAATATGCGGCAGGTGAATATCAGCGCTTCGGCAAGAACGGCGCAGAAGTATGGATTCAGGCAAGCTATAACCCAATTCTGGATATGAACGGCAAACCGTTTAAGGTTGTAAAATATGCAACTGATATAACCAGCCAGATGAAGGCGCGCCTTGAGTCTAACTCGCTTACTCAGGTTATGCATTCAACAATTGAATCGGTTGCCGCAGCCGCTGAGGAAATGACCGCTTCTATCGGCGAGATAAGCAAGAACATGTCTAACTCAAGCATGGCGGTTTGCGACATTGCCGAGAAGGTAAAACAGGCAAACAACATCATGGTTTCATTGCAGGATACTGCAAGATCAATGGAAACAGTTGTTGAGATCATCCGCGGCATTGCAGGTCAGGTAAACCTTCTTGCACTGAACGCAACCATTGAGGCCGCCCGCGCGGGTGATGCCGGCAAAGGCTTTGCGGTTGTTGCCTCGGAAGTAAAAACTCTGGCAAATCAGGTTGGTAAGGCAACCGATGATATTGCTGAAAAGATCCAAACCCTTCAGGAGATGTCTTCAAAAGCGGCCGAAAGCTCAAGCGCGGTTAATGATGCAACCAGCGCGGTTAGCCATTCTGTAAGCGCTGTTGCTTCTGCAATTGAAGAGCAGACTGCAGTTACTAAAGAGATCTCTTCTAACATGCAAAAAGCATCTCAGGGTGTAGATAATCTTAACCAGTGTATCAAACGCATATCTGCTAAGTAATTATATTCATTAGCCAAAACAAAAACCCCGGCAGTTCGCACTGTCGGGGTTTTGTCTTACAGCAAGCTAGTTACTTGCCGGAGCCTGCAAGCCTATTTTGTACCAGTCCACTTTACGTGTCAGTAACATGATGGCCGCAAGTACCGAGAAGATAAGTAGCGAGCCCATAAGCAGCGCGTTATCTTCAGATTGCAGCAACCCGTAAAGAACTGCGTACAAAGCAGCCAGGCCTGCTGCAAAACCCGCACCGCGTTTCACGCTTTTTAGTACCGCGCTTATATACACACCCAGCAACACAACACATGCACTTGCCGATATTCCGTATGCGGCAATGAATGTTATATGTTCGGAAAGTGATACAAGCAGCTGGAAGAACACCGCAAGTGAAACCCCAACCAGCCCGTATTGCACAGGGTGGACCGGCAGGCGCTTCATTACCTCGAACAGGAAGAACGATATGAATGTAAGGCCAATGAAAAGCAGGCCGTATTTTGCAGCCCGTTCCGTTTGCATGTAAGCATCAACCGGAGTTATGAACTCAACACCGAAGTTGCTTGTCATCACATTGTCGCAAGTTCCCATAGCGCATGACTGGATGATATCCACCGCACTGCTGGCAAAATGCGAAACCTGCCAGTTTGCCGTAAAACCTTTTGCGCTTATTTTGCGCTCTGCAGGCAGGAAATTGCCCACAAAGCTTGGATGCGGCCAGTTCGCCGTAAGGCGTACCGTCATGTCTTTTGCGCTCGGCACCCAGTTAAGGCGCTTAGTACCGGCAACCGTCATATCGAAAGAGAAATTATAAGATCCTTCCGTCGCCGCAATTATTGGCGTCTTTGCCGATATACCTCCGCTAGAAACTGACTTCAGCTTAAAGCTTTCGTCAGAACCGGGAATGAAATCAAGCCTTTCCCCCTGCCAGTTCATTACAGGGCGCGAAGTTATGCCGCGGTTATCACTAACGCTGACCCACACGAATGCATCTTTCCACTGCACTTCAATATTGGCCGCCTCTACCGGTAATTTCGGCGGCACGTTGAAGTTACCTTTAAATTTCATATCGGCCGAATATATGGGTACGTTATAAATACCGCGGTGGCGTTCCTCGGTACTTACAAGGCCTTCAACATTTAGCGTTTCAGGCAGTATATAATAAAAGTCACGTTCCGTGCCTGTTTCTTCCTGCAGCTTTTCCGTTACCGGATCTTTAGTGGTTATTTTAAAATGTCTGTTATACGGCACTACCAGAACGGGGCCTACCATCTTCTGGTTACCCGCTAAACTTCTGGCAATATCGTCATATGCGGCCTCGCGCCACATCTGGCGCTCCTGAATTACTCCGCGTATCATTGAAAGCGCTATCATGAGTATGATAACTATCAGCATTATAGCGCCGACTTTATATATTAGTGATTTTTGCATGTTTTGCTCCTTTGTTTATGCAAAAATAAAATTAACAGGCCCTTGTGAAGCCATTATGCGCTGTAAGTGAATTTACTATGAATTATTTGCGGGCAAACCAAACTGCAAAGACGCCCTAAAGCCCTGATCTTTAATGTTTTCCAGTTTTACCGAACCTTTGTGTAGCTGCATTATCTCCCTAACGAAATTAAGCCCGAGGCCGGAGCTTTTCTTGCCCGTATCAGGGCGTGGCAATGAATAAAAACGCTCAAACACACGCTCCAGCGCATATTCGGGA
>CAYVII010000017.1:0-15862 GCA_964451475.1 uncultured Rickettsiales bacterium | reverse complement strand
AGATTAAGGATTGATCTGGGAGAAATTTGTAATGGGACTATCGTGGAAAGGCCAGGTATTTGAAGCATATGATTTAACCGGTGCATCTGTAACAAGATCCGGCGGTGAATTCTACTTTAATTACACAAAAGACGGCGTTACCAAATCAGGCAGAATTCCTGCTTCCCAGCTTGAAGTATTCCAAAAAGCTTTCAACGCGAATTTCAGCACAGAATTCGGCACAGTTGATTTCAGCAATCCCACCGCCCCTTTCACCTCAGTTGGCGGGAATAATCAGCAACAGCAGCAAACGCAAAACCAGCAAACACACGAAGAAGTACAGGAACACCAGGCAGACGATCTCCCCAGCACACCAAATAACAAACTTTACAAAAAAGACAGACCTCAGATATTCTTTACAGAGAACGGCGGACAATTAACTATTACCGCTGAAGGCAGAACACTTTACGATGAATTTAAACAGGCAACTACATTGCCCCCGAAATCAAACAGGCACAGCCAGGATGGTTCACCTATCCTGACTTATCCTGAAACTCTACATACTGCAAATCATACTGATGAGTATTTTAAAAAATACAGCCCACACAAAAACAAGATATTAAACAATAATGGCTTCGACAAATTTACATTGCTTGCCATTGCAAAAGCTGCAGCCGAGGCTGATGCTGCACGTTATGCGGTAAATATTGAAGCACTTGAACGGGCACTTAACCAGGTTGGCCCTTATTTACGTCAGTCAGGCATACAGCACGGCAACACTATATCTGAAGATGAATGGAAAAAACAATGGCAATTAATGCCTGGCAACGGTAAGGACGTGCCTTTTTTAAACCGTCTGAAAGAACTTCGCGCACTGATTCAAGACACTATCATTGAAAATATTGCTCATGAAATTAAACTTATAACAGCCAAAACTCCGCATCCATCGATCCCTTCCGAACCAAATTCAAGAAAAATTATTGATAGGTTCAACGATGACATTGATAATAATATTGCCCGCGCTTTCCAGAAGCAGTTAAACAATCCAAACCTTACGGGCATTGAAAGACATATTGTTGAAATTCAGTACTGGGAACGATTCCAGAGGAATATCCGCTCTCTTGAGGTACTTGTAGATTCTTACTCTAAAATACATGAAAGCATAAGTAACGAAGAAAAGAACAAATTATCACCAACCGGTCTTCCTCAAACTGTTGATCTTAGCGCACCTGAAAACAGGCAAATAAGATACGCGCGCAGACAAAGACTGCAGGGTAAAACAAAACTACCTCACCTTCTTTTCCCGCCTTTAGCCCGTGATATGTTCCTGTCGCGTGAGGAAAGGGCATCAAATTGCGGTATTAGAGCGGCGATATTTGAAGCAATTAACTCGAGTGCGTATGAAGTTAGCCCAACTAACCCTAACTTATACATACTACGTGAAGAATTCCTTGGTAAAGACTTTGGTAAATATTCCACAAGGGATAAAGCAATTTCCGATATCCTTGAAAAAGTACGTAGCTCAGTACTAAGCGGTCAATGGACAAAATTCAATTTCAGCAGGATGAATGCCCTAAAACCATGGCTATGCATATGGTCAAGGGTTGATGAAACCGGCAAAAGAAAAAGGCCAATTTTTACCGGCATGGTTGGCATGCTTACATACGGCTGGGCTACAGCTGTATTGATTGGTATTCCTAAAGCTACAAGAGGTATTTGTGATTTTATAGCACATGGTCCAAGCAAAACTCCGGATCCTAAAGCACCTGCGCCAAGCACACTAAAAAAAGCAGGCGGCATTGCAGTAAGACTTGGTCTGGCGGTAGCACTTCCTGTAATGGGCTTTTATGCTTATGCAAACAGAGATAACCTGCTCCCTGAAACAAAAAAACCGAAAAAAGCAGAACCTGAGAACTACCAGTCACCTGCACAACGCTTGCGCGCTAATCAACAAGGTGTAAAAAAATCTACACCGGAAAAAGCTCCTGAAGCAGGAAAACAGCAAGGGTCTGAAGTTAGGGAATCTGATAGCAATTACCAGTCACCGGCAGAACGCGCGGGCCTTAAACCTGCTAAAAAGAAAACAGCAGGCGCTGAAATTAAAGACAGCGATCTTCAATTCGGCAAAAAAAATGGAACTGCCGAAACTCCGTCAACGCTTAAATTTGGCAAGAATGACACTCCGGCTCAATCAGTAGGTCAACCGCAAGAGTCAAGGATCAGTAAAGCGCTTAAAGCAATCGAAGACGGCGCCAACGCCCCTACCCCTGTTAAGCCTACTCTTAACCAGAAAATTGAACTTCAACGTGCAATCAAAGAATCGGGTAACAAACTAACACCTGAAGATAAAGCACGTTATGATACACTTAAAGAAAATGGCTTCCTGAGCAAAGCTTCCGTTCAAAAGCTTGATAAGCAGGAGCAAATGATGGCAGATGCCGCAACAACCGCTCAAAAAGCTAACGAAGCCCCTGTATTTGCCAAATCGCATGAAACCACCATCAAACAGGTTATTAAAACACAGGAAAGCAAAGGCTTGCAGACAGTTGCCGTAAAAGATTCAAGACCTCTTGAAAAGCAGCTGGCAGACTTAAGGAAACCTAAAGAAAAACCTGTTAACTTCTCAGATGCCGCAAAATCAGCCGCAAAACCTGCCCCTGTAAAGGCCGAAAGCCATCTTGCAGCGGCAGAGCAACGTAAAAATGATGTCATTAATGCTGGTAATCCCGGCAGAGGTACGGTATAATACTAAGGTAAGATTATGTCAGAAGAAAAACCAACCACAGAAAAACTAATATCGGAGCTAAAACAAAAGCTTCCTCTTCTTATGGGCGCTATCCCCGAAGAAATTAAAGCTGAAGTTGGCATGTGGCCTTCAGAGGAGGAAATCGCAAACCTTGCGCCGGAGAATGTAGAGGATTTTTTTGAACTTTACTTCGATGACGCTCACGTAGCAGCTATCAATAAAGCAGCCGGCTCAGCATCATTGCTTGACCCAACCGGCAACGGCGCCCTTCTAATTCTTGGCTCTAAGAAAGCAAACGAATATCACGGCAAAAAAGTAGCTGATATTGTTAGCGACCATGAAGTTCTGCCTTCTGCGAATGTTGCGCAAACCCAGCCTGAAGCCGAACATACGGCTGAAGAACCAACAGTAACAACCCCTCCGGTAAGCGCAAATACTCCTGCCCCTATATCTAAAGAACGCGGCACTAAAGCAATGGGCGAACTTGCTGCACTTTCACTCGCGGCAACTCCGCTGACCGATAAAGACAAAGGCAGCGAAACTTACGATATCGTAAAAGAAGGCCCCGTTGCCCAAAAAATAGTTTACAAACCACTCAACACAACCAGCACACAATACAGCGCTCCCGGAGCTCAGGCAGGTGCCGATAATAAAAACGCTAACGGTACTGTCAAAAAAGAAGTTCAGAAAGCCCCTTCAGGCGCTGTTATCAATGATGACGGTGACGGCAAAATGGATGAGATCCTTGCCAAGGCTGAAAAGCACCCTGTTCTTGCAGGTATGATGCTTGGTCTTATGGGCGCGGGCGCAAAGGCAATGAGCGGCAAAGCCAGCTTTGGTGACGTTTTCGTATTCATGCTAATTGGTGCCCTTGCAGGCTTCTTATTTGATAAATTCAACAACAACACTTCTGCAAACCGTGGCTTCTTTGACGGCAACAGGTCATGCGATACTGAAAGAGGCTATTCACCGCATAATATCCCTCCTCAGTTCAATAATGGTCCGGATGTAAGGATGAGCTTTAACCATTACGGCGCAGGCTCTGGTTTTGGCTATTCTCCAACCAACTTCCTAGGCCACCACGGCCATGGCCGCGGCCATGATTGCAAATAATAAATTACAGCACGTTACAGAGAATCTGTAATAAAAACTTAATGATAAATTCGCTATTTTCGTGCTATAATCGAAGAAAATAAGGAGTTAGATTTAGTAATATGGCAGGACCGGCATTATTAGGAGCACCAGTAGTTTTAGGCGCAGGCGCAGTTTACGCCGAAATAGCGACAGGCGGTAAGGGCACTGAATGGATCGCCAACCTTGGCAATACTGCCTCACAAGAATTCGCCAATCTTCTGACCGACCGTTTCAACAAAGGCCACACAATTGTTGTTCAGGAAATGAACAACAAAAAAACTGGCATATGACGCTACTACACATGAATGCTTTGCCCTTTCTGACAGCAACTGGTCAAAAAAGAAACTTATCTATAAAGTTGCTATTGATGAGAACGGCTCACCTATCAGAACCGGCGCTTTCTTTTCTAGCGATAACGGTAAAGTCCTAACTAGCAATGAAGACCTTGTTAGTGCAGATACAATTGATGGTTATGATAACGACGAACTGAAAATTGGCGCGGCTTCATTCAGCGACGCCATGACTCAAATGATGGGCGCTGCAGCCAAAGCCCAAAGCAAAAAACAGCGTGCTTTTGATAAGATGGTTGAAGAATACGGCAACTCAAGTGCACGTCTTCCTTCCGACCCTGCAAAACGCGCCCAAATGCTTGCAGATGCCGATAAATTCTTTGAAGTAAGCGGCATTAAACCCGGCAAAGGCAATATCACAATTGATGAGAACGGCAACGAAGACAGAAGCCAGTACAAACCATATACCGATGAAGAAAAATTCTATGGCTTTGCACGCTGGTGCACACATAACCGCACAGGCTTACTGACCGAGCATGAAATAGACGGTCTTGGCGGCGATGAATTCCTTGACAGGGCCAAAAAATACATGCCCGGCTCAGACATCCAGCCTAACAGGAAAACAGCAGCGGCTCTTTCTGCTGCAGGTACAGGCCAGACAACAGTGAACGGCGTTAGACCTGATGGCTCAAATGCGCCTCAGCCTCCGCAAGATAACAGCGCTACAAAACCTGAAAGCGAAACTAAAATGCCGGCGTTCGTTGAAAAAACTATGAACTTCCTTCAGAACTCAAGCCCTCTTGGCAAAGTTCTTGGCGGTGCGGCAGTAATGTTCGTAGTTTCTATGGTAACCCCTATCATCGGCATGTTGCCCGGTAAAGCCGGCGCTGCAATTGGTACCGTTGGTAAACTTGGCGGTATGTCGATCATCGCGCAAGGTGCGGGGGAACTGTTTGGCTTTGACCTTGCAGGCATGGTAAAAGGCTGGTTCGGCGGTGATGATGAAAAACCAAAAACAACACCTCCTGCCCCTACGCAACCGCAAGCTCCCGGTCCTGTAACAAATGAGTTTGATCAGATCCTTGGTGCAGCTCCGGCTAAACCTGCTCCGTCACAGGATGTTTCAAGCACGCAAACACGCAAAACCACACCTGTGACAGATGAACAGGCTGCAGAACTTGCGGCGCTTCGCCAGAGTGACGTAAAAATGGTTCAAACAACGGGTGCGGCAAGCCTGCAATCTCCGCTTAAGAACCGCACGTCTAAATCTTCGGAAACAGATCTGGTACTGCCTAGCTAATTACCCTGCAGGGTTTTTCTAGAAGTAATAAAGCACAACGCGCTGCGCGAACTTCAGCAAAATAAGCAAAATGATTGGTGAAAGGTCAAACCCGCCCAGCGGAGGCAATATCTTGCGTATCGGTTTAAGCGCAGGCTCGGTTACTTTCTTTAGCAAAATGCCAAGCTGCTGCACAAACGGCTGGTAGCGGTTTACAATGTTAAAACTCACCAGCAGGCTAAGGATTACCGCGGCAATAACGAACCACGCATAAACGTCTAATAAAGTGTAAATCAGCCAGGTCACCGGAGTCATAATAATAGCTTGTTGTTGGTTAACTGCAGACAGCTTAATATATAATCCGTAAAATGCCAACAACCAAACAAAATGCTAATAAATTTGGCCTGCCTTACTTAGGCTTAGGCCTTGGCCTGCGCGCAAAACATTATGACCATATAATAAACCACAAACCCAAAATCGATTGGTTTGAAGTGATATCGGAAAACTACATGAACCGCTCAGGCCGCGTGCGTGAAAAGCTGGACGAGATAAGAAACCACTACCCCGTAGTTATGCATGGCGTTTCAATGAATATCGGCTCTTCAGATGCTCTTGATAAAAAATACCTGCAAAACCTGAAGGAACTAGCCGCCGAAATTAAACCCGTCTGGATATCCGATCATCTGTGCTGGACAGGAATAAACGGCAAGAACACGCATGACCTTCTGCCCGTCCCGCTTAACGCGGAAACTCTTACGCACATCACCTCACGCGTAAAACAGGTGCAGGATTTTTTAGGCCGCCCGCTTTTGCTTGAAAATCCTTCAAGCTACCTCACCTTCCGAGCCGATAATATCCCCGAGCATGAATTTTTAGCCGAACTTTCTGAAAAAGCAGATTGCGCCCTGCTGCTTGATGTGAACAATATCTACGTAGCCTCATACAACCAGCGCCTTGATCCGCTTGAATATATAAACGCGCTGCCACAAAACCGCATTGTGCAGATCCATCTTGCCGGCCATACAAATATGGGCACGCATATAATTGATACGCACGACACCTACGTAAATGACGATGTCTGGAATTTATACACGCACGCAACAGGCCGCTTCGGCAATATCAGCACCATGATTGAGTGGGACGGCAACATCCCTGAATTCCCCGTATTGGAAGCGGAATTGCAAAAAACACAGGAAAAGCGCGCGATATTATCATCGCAAAAATTTACGGCACGCACGGTCTCCTCAACTTCGAACCGGAATTTAGCAAGCCTGCAAAACATAATGCAAACCGCGATTCATGAAGCAGACACAACCTCTGCCGCAACATGGATAGATGAAAAAGAAAACTTTCCACCGCACAAGCAACTGCAGGTTTACATAAATGCCTACCGCCTGCGCCTTGCACATAGTTTACTTGAAGATTATCCGCAAACCGCAGAGTTTTTAGGTGAAGACATTAAACCGCTGGTGAAAGATTATATTGAAGATGTTCATTCAATATTCCCCGATCTTGCACATTATTCATGGGGCTTCGCAGACAGCATAACAACCCCCGAAGCCGCTTATATTGCCGATATTGAACGCAAAAGCGCCAGATGTTTTGACCTGCCCGATACCACCCCCGCCTCCGCGCAGGATTTTTCCAATATCCCGCCGCATGAATTCCTTGAACTCCATCTTACAACTCGCGGTGCATCATTCCTTGTTAAAGGCATAAGCCGCACCCACGGCCACTTAGCACTATATCGTGAGGGTGACGAAATATTCAAATTCCCTTTGGAAGAAAATGAATTTCAGCTACTGCAAAATTTGAACTCAGGCAAAAATATCGGCACCGCACTTGAAGATATGCCTGATAATATTACGCCGGAAGATATTCAAAAATATTTTGCCCGCTGGCTTGAAAATAAACTTATTTCAATAACGAACTAGCAGCAAACCACTAACCGCTTCTTAAATAATTTGAATGGAAACCAGGCGGCCAAGGCGAAAATGAGGGTGTGTACAATTAGTATATGACCGAGTTTGAGTCGCAGGCTAACGACGCAGCCATAAATTATTTAAGAAGCGCGTAGAACAAACTATCCGCAATGGCATTGTAAGATGCATCTATCACGTTCTCGGAAACGCCGATAGTGCTCCAGCGGTTACCTTTCTTATCTTCAGTTTCTATCAGCACTCTGGTAACTGCCTTTGTACCAAGACCGGGTGTTATGATTCGCACTTTATAATCAACCAGTTTAGTTTCATTAAGCACAGGGTAAGTTGGGCTAAGAGCAGCACGCAGCGCCCTGTCCAAAGCGTTTATGGGGCCAATACCTTCACCAACCGTGCTTATTTCTTTGCCCTTAATGGTCATTTTCACGGTGGCTTCCGAAACTGTAACAAGCTCTTTATTCGCATTATAACGGCGCTCGGCCAGCACGCGGTAATTTGTCAGGAAAAAATACTCAGGCACTTTGCCAAATGTTTTACGCGCCAGAAGTTCAAAACTTGCATCCGCACCGTCAAAAGAATAACCCGCGCTTTCAAGCTCTTTCACTTCACGGATAAAATCTTTAAGCTTCGCTTCTTCAAATTTTATCTTCAGCTTCGTAAGCCTGTCAACAAAGTTAGAACGCCCCGCCTGGTCAGAAACCAGTATCGTGCGCGAATTTCCAACCTGCTCAGGTTTTATATGCTCATAAGTATCGGGGTTTTTGGCCACCGCGCTAACATGCAGCCCGCCTTTATGGGCAAACGCCGCCGCGCCAACATATGCCGCCTGAATATTAGGGTGTCGGTTCAGCTTTTCATCTAAATAGCGCGATATATGAGTTAGCTGCGAAAGATCTTTTATATTGGTCTTAAAACCCATCTTCAAAACCAATGAAGGGATTATCGAAACAAGGTTAGCATTACCGCAGCGCTCACCAAGCCCGTTAAGCGTACCTTGTACCTGACGTACGCCCGCACGCACCGCAGCCAAAGAATTTGCCACCGCATTCTCAGTATCATTATGGCAATGTATACCAAGGTTCTTACCGGGAATATGCTTCGTAACTTCTTTTACTATCGCTTCAATTTCGTGCGGCAAAGTCCCGCCGTTAGTATCGCACAAAACTACCCAGCGCGCGCCTGCTTCATAAGCGGCAACCGCGCATTGTAATGTATATTTCGGGTTAGCCTTGTAACCGTCAAAAAAATGTTCGGCATCCATCATTACTTCCCTGCCCTTGGATTTCAGGTAAGAAACACTTTCCGATATCATTTTTAAATTTTCTTCCTTGGAAACTCCCAGCGCTTTCTCAGCCTGATAGGCCGATGACTTACCAACAATGCATATGGCCGAAGTTTCAGTATCCAGAAGTGCCGCCAGTGTTGGGTCATTTTTTGCGCTGCGCCCGCTTTTGCGCGTCATGCCAAAAGATGTAAGCTTGGAAGTTTTCAGCTTTGGCTTTTTTTCAAAGAACTCATCATCGGTCGGGTTCGCTCCCGGCCAGCCGCCTTCAATATAATCTATGCCGAATTTATCCAGCTCGCGCGCAATATCCTGCTTATCAATATAAGAAAAATCCACACCACGAGTCTGCGCCCCGTCACGCAGCGTTGAATCATATATATATACTTTATCTGGCATAGTATTTTCATAACAATTGACAAGCCATAATGCAATCGTTAATATAATTTAATTATGCAGGATTATTTGTCTACACTGCCAGATGGCTATGCAAAACAAATACTTACGCAGCGTTTAGCGGCAGCCGGAAAAACACGGACTAAACCTGATTTTCCTGAACATGATGCAAAAACTTTACCTTACAGAACCCGGTTAATTGGCGCTGATGAACCCGAGGCAATAGAGCATAACAGGATTTTTTCTAAACTCGGTTTCAGGTCTGCCCCATATTTATACAGGTTACTGAATGCCCCTGATGAATATTTTTGTACATCACATACAACAGCAGCAGTTTTTATTTCCAGAAGCAGATTTGCACAAGAACGTACAGGGCACGAGATCGGCCATCTTGTATCGGGGAAATTTGATCCTGAAACACTGGACTATCTGATTGATCAGGCGCTTGAACTTTACTGCGATTCATTCAGCGCAGGCTTTTACGGCACAGGCAAAATAACAACAGAGCTTACTGCCCTAAGGGGAAATTATCAGGAATCACCATCACAGCCACCGCTAAAAAAGAGAATTTCATTTATAAGAATGTGCAGTAAAGAGCCAGAGTTCATGGCATTCGCCGCCGACCAGAACAAAGAAACAAATGATGCGTTACAAGATTTAGTGCTAAGAAAAGGCCCGTCTTTTCTTGAACGGTAGCTTTAAGCTTTTCTCCACTCGGTTATACCGCCGGGTTTATCTTCAATCACAATTCCCATATCTGCTAAAGCCTTACGAATTTCATCGGCTTTCGCATAATCCTTGGCAGCTTTTGCTTCTTTTCTTAAGTTTATTAGGTTTTCCACCTCTGAATTCGCCTCTGCCCTGCCAAAAAATTCATTGCTAGATTGCCCCAAAAACCCAAGGAATTTCAGGTTACTAACCAGATTAGCACCAACTTCGGGGCTTTTATTTTTATTGAACTCTGAAAGCTGCTCGTTCAGGTAAGCAAACGCTTTTGCCGTGTTCAGGTCATCTTCCAAAAGCTCGGCAAAGCTTGCATCTTTCTGCTCTCCCGCAACCGAATCCTGCACCCTATAAAACCCTTCCAGCAATTTTTGCGAATCACTCAAAAGCTTTTCCGTCCAGTCCAGCGGCTTGCGGTAATGCGTTGATAAAAGTGCCCAGCGTATAACCTCGCCGTTCACACCTTTTTCCAACAGCTCACGCACGGTAATAAAATTACCAAGTGACTTGCTCATCTTCTCGCCGTTCACTGTCAAAAATCCGTTATGCACCCATGTATGCGCGTAATTACTGCCCTTGTTCGCGCAGCAGCTTTGCGCCACTTCATTTTCGTGGTGGGGGAATGTAAGGTCTGCTCCGCCGCCATGGATATCAAAATCATTGCCCAAATATTTTGTGCTCATTGCGCTGCATTCAATATGCCAGCCCGGCCTGCCAACACCCCACGGGCTCTGGAATTTTGCCGATTCGTCATCCGCCGCCGCCGCCGGTTTCCACAATACAAAATCCGCCGCATTGCGTTTATATGGCGCAACCTCAACGCGTGAACCCGCTATCATCTCATCTTGCGAACGGTTGGAAAGATGCCCGTATCTGATATCTGAAGCTACATCAAACAGTACATGCCCTTCCGCAAAATATGCGTGCCCGCCTGCAATAAGACGCTCTATCATCGCTATCATTTCCGCAATATGCTCGGTCGCGCGCGGGGCATACGTTGGCTGCAGGCAACCCAGCGCTTGCATTGCCGAGTTAAAATCTTTCTCAACTTCATCGGTAAGCTGACGGATGGTTATTTTGCGTTCAATTGCCGCCGCGTTTATTTTATCGTCCACATCCGTGATATTGCGCACATATGTGACATCATATTTATTTTTCAGCACCCTATAAAGCAGGTCATAAATGACAACAGAGCGCGCATTACCAATATGCGGGCTGGCATAAACCGTAGGTCCGCATACGTAAATTCCAACCTTACCCTCCTGTAATGGTTGTAAATTTTCTTGATTCTTAGTTAACGTGTTATATAAGCGCATACTTCTTTATTACGATAAATCCCAAAGAAACGGTTAATATCAAGCCGCAATTAAAATGAAAAGCGCTTTAAAATCAACAAAAGTTCTTATTGCCGAGGATGATTCGGTCATGGTAGGCCTTATCCGTGACGTATTGAAAGTGCTTGGCTTTGGTGAAATTGTGCACGTAAAAGACGGAAGAGCCGCTATAAAAGAACTGCTTAAGCAGGATTTTGACCTTATTTTCTGTGACTGGAACATGCCGGACGTTAACGGCATAGAATTTACCCGCACAGTGCGCCGCCTGCCGCATTATGAAAAATGTGCCATACCTATTATTATGGTTACCGGAAGAGCAACAGCCGATGACGTTCGCAACGCGCGTGATGCCGGAGTGAACGAATATCTTGCAAAGCCTTTTAGCATCAATATGTTATGCGACAAGGTGAAGTCCGTGATTGAAAATCCGCGCCGTTATGTGCTTTCTGATACATATTCCGGCCCTGATAGAAGAAGAAGGGACGACCCTGAAAAGATTGAAGGCAAAGACCGCAGAAAAGGCGAAGAGACAATAGTGAATTAACGCTGGGGAATCATGACTGTAAAAATATTCAAAGCACTTGCAGGAATAAACAAGAAGCTTGGTAAAGGCGCAAAATTCAATGATGTGATTGATAGCAGCAAAATTGCCGAGGCTGAAAAAACCGCAAGCCGTCTTCAGGTGTTTTTCCAGCAGGCACTGGCCGATGATTTTAAAGAACTGAAAAGAACGTTTGAAAAGCTAAAGCCGCACAACATCAGTAATCGCGAATATAATAAAGTATATGATCTTGCGTTTAGCATAAAATCCCGCGCCGGCAATGCGGGCATTGCCCTTGCATCAAAAGTTGCAAATTCGCTTTACCAGTTTTGTGATAGCGTCCTTACAAGTTCGTACGATATTGAAGGTTACGATGTTATCCGCGTGCATTACCACGCGCTTGAACAAATATTCACGGCTAAGTTTGATACTGAGGATACTAAAAAATCCCTCCAGTTACTCAATGCGCTTCAGACTCTTTGCGAAAAAGTAGTTAAAGATGCAAACCCTGAACCGGAAGAATATCCCGAAGAAAATAAAACCTAATCAAGCTTCCTTGCTTCATCGGGCAGCATGATGGGAATACCGTTCTTCACAGGGTAAGCCAGCTTTGCCGATTCGCTTATCAGCTCCTGTTTTTCTTTATCATACACCAGCGGCGCCTTTGTTACGGGGCACACCAGTATATCCAGCAAATGTTTTGGTATATCGCTCACAATTAAAATCTACTCGGTTTCTTCTTAAAAAGCGAAGATAAATTAGTTTGTGGCAAGGCAGCCAAGGCGAAAATGAGGGAGTGTACAATTAAGTACATGACCGAATTTGAGTCCGCAGGCTAACACCGCCACAGGCTAATTTAACAAGCGCGCCAGCTTTTTAGCACTTCCAAGCGCTAAAGTCCAGCCAAGCATTCCGTGGCCTGTATTAAAATATAAATTATCAAATTTATCGCTCTTACCTATTATCGGCACAGTGGAAGGCGTCATCGGACGTAAGCCTGCCCATTGGGTAATATTGCTATAATCTGCCGCATCGGGGAATGTAGCCCTTGCCGCATCCACCATTCCGCCAACTATCTTTTCATCTATGGCAAGGTCATATCCCGCAAATTCCGCAACGCCCGCAACACGCAAACGGTCACCGATACGCGAATAAACTATTTTGCGCGCTTCATCCGTAATGCTTACCTGCGGCGCTTTTTCAGTTGCCTGCATAGTAAGACTGTAACCTTTCATCGGGTAAATTGGCAGTTTTACGCCTGCTTTACCAAACATTTTATTAGATGCCACGCCAAGGCAGTTCACAAAAATATCCGCCTCATATCTACCGATATTTTTTATACGGCCGTTTTGGTTAACAATATCTTCCAGCCTTTTGCCAAAAATAAACTTCACGCCGTCAGCCTGCAAAATACGCACCATTTCCATGCTGAACTTGCGCGCATCGCCGCTTTCATCGATCTCAGAATAAATAGCGCCAACCAGCTTACCGCTAATATTATATAGCGCCGGCTCAATTGTTATTGCCTGTTCAGGAGTAAGTATGCGCTGCGTAACACCAAGATCATTATAATTATCGGCAACTTTCTTCGCGTCGTCAAAATCAGACTGGTCGGCAAAAATGAACATCTTGCCGTTACGCATATAATCAAAATGCAGCTCATGCCGTTGCACCAGCGCATGCATTAAATCGCGCGAATGCAAAGCAATATCCAAAACTTCCTTGGCATTTTTCTCAGCATTTTTATGCGTGCTTTGCGCTAAAAACTTTAGTCCCCAGCTTATCAGCTCAAGGTCAAACTTTTTCACATGTATCGGGCTGTCACCGCCAAATATCATTTTAGGTATTTTCTTAATGGTGTGCGGGTTGGAAAGCGGATAGGTTTTTGAATAACTAAGCTGTGCACCATTGGCAAAAGAAGCACCGCTTCCTGCATCGGCCGCTGCGTCAATGACCGTTACATCATGGCCATTTTCTTTTAAATAATAGGCGGTTGCAACCCCGACTACACCTGCACCTAATATTAAAATTTTAGCCATTTTCTTAATGAATTTTTAATTACCTGCCTGTTATTATGATAATTGCTATGACGGGATTTATGCCAATTAACATGCAAACAAGCGTTGCAACGCAGGATACTAGCTATTTGCGTCAAAATCAACTCTCTAGCAGGAGTGGAGCCGCAAAGAGCGCCGTATTGGCAAATGATATTCCAAATGACTCACAGCTGAAAATGATGGTTGATAGCGCTCTGGAATTAAAAAAACAGAACGTGAACCTTGACCGCGGCTCTATCCTTAACATCCTTGTATAATAAATAATTATAGAGATTTTACGCGTGCGGCTTAATATGCCGTCATGCAGAAAAAACTTATCAGCCACAATTTCCCAAAAAGCAAAAACACATTCAGGGTCACCAACCCTGCAAACGGCAAAACAATTGCTACCCTGCCCCTGATGGATGTTACGCAGCTAAAAAAACAAATAGACTCCGCCCACAAAGCCTTCGAAGGCTGGAGCGCACTTAACGGCTTCGAACGCGCAAGCCTCATGCAAAAATGGTATGCGCTCATAATTAAGCACAAAGAAGATATCGCCCTTATCATGCATACCGAAAGCGGCAAGCTGATAGAAGAATCACGCACCGAGGTTGAATATGCCGCAGGCTTTATCAGCTGGTCGGCAGAAGAAGCAAAACGCATCACCGGTGAAATCCTCACAATGCCAAACGCCAACTACGGCTACGTAATAAAGCAACCCGTAGGCGTTGTCGGTGCAATCACCCCGTGGAACTTCCCTGCGGCAATGATAACCCGCAAAGCCGCACCCGCACTTGCGGCAGGCTGCACCGTGGTTGTAAAACCCCCGCGTGAAACTCCGCTTACCGCAATTGCACTTTTCAACCTTGCGGTTCAGGCTGGCATCCCCAAAGATGTTTTCCAGGTAACACTTGGTGACTCAAACATATTCGGCAAAGAATTCTGCACTAATAAAAAAATCCGCAAAATCAGCTTCACGGGTTCTACCGAAGTCGGCAAAATCCTAATGAAGCAATGCGGCGATTCGGTCAAAAAACTTACGCTTGAACTTGGCGGCAACGCACCTTTCATTGTGTTTGATGATGCTGATATTGATAAAGCGGTTGATGGCGCTGTAAAATCCCGCTTCCGCAATTCCGGCCAGACATGCGTATGCGCAAACCGCTTTTTAGTGGCTGATAAAATTCACGATGAATTCACCAAAAAACTTACCGCCGCAGTTAAAAAATTAAAACTTGCACCGCTGATAAATGAAAAAGCGGTACAAAAAGTTGATGCTCTTGTGAAAGGCTCAAACGGCCGGATTCAGACGGGCGGCAAATATAAAGGCTGTTTTTACGAGCCTACTGTTATAAGCAACCTGCAAACAGATAGTGTAATTTTTGCAACAGAGATATTTGGCCCCGTAGCTACTATCTTTAAGTTCAAAACAGATGCCGAGGCCATAAAACTTGCCAATAGAACCGAGTACGGCTTAGCCGCATATTTATATTCAGGCAACATGGCCAGAGGCTTAAAAGCCGCCCAGCAGCTTGATTTTGGCATGGTCGGCGTGAATGAGCCCAGCGTGTCGTCATCGCACTCGCCCTTTGGCGGAATGAAGGAAAGCGGCTTCGGAAAAGAAGGTTCGCATTACGGCATTGATGAATACCTTGAAAAAAAATACATCAATATTGCTGCGTAATATTGAATAATCTTGATAGAAAATTTATATGCTTCATCCTCAAACTATGAAGCACCAGCCAAACTTTTTTTCCGTACTGGCAATCTCCTCGGTCCTCGGCCTTGGCATGATAACCACGGGTTTGGCTAACCTTAATCCTCCAAAGCAAACTATCAGCGAAAAGATAGAGGCAAGGATTGAAGCAAAAGAAGCTGCAAAGCTAGAAAAAGCCATTGCTAAAATAGAGCCGAAAAAAGTTGAGAGACCAAAAAAAGAAATAGCATCGGAAGATATTCTGGTAGTGCCGGAAAAGTCTCCGGTTGAAGCCGCAAAACAACCATATATCCTTGCACTTATTGAACGCCTTGAGCGCGAACAGGAAGAATGGGTAATTGAACAGGCAGAAGCAAAAGCAGCTGAAGAAGCACGCATAAAGGCCGAAAAAGAAGCAGAGGAAGAACGCAGGCTTGCCCTTACCGTTCCTAATAAAGATACTTTCATAAAAGCCGAAAGAAC
>CAYVII010000016.1:0-16383 GCA_964451475.1 uncultured Rickettsiales bacterium | reverse complement strand
AGCCAAGTTTAAGCGTGCATTGTTCAAGCAGGGAAGGCAGCTTTGCGCAGGCTTCAATGTAATCATGAGGAAGCTCTGAGTGCTCATGCAAATATTTTGCCCGTACCTTTTTAGCAAGTGCGATGCCTTTTTTTATATCAGCCGCAGATTCATCAAGCGTTTTTTTAATTTCATCAAGTTTTCCTAACTGAAAGTTTCTGACCAACCGATATTTAAAATCTTCATGGCGCTGTTCTGTTAAGCCTCTAAAAGACTGGCCAAATAACATTATGCAAAGTGCAGCTATATTTAAATTAAAGCGTCCGTCCTCGCCGATTTCCAGTACTACCGGTCTATATTTAACTCCGGCAGTTGCGGTTTGTGTTTTTTGTAATTCAATAAGAGTTTCAATTGTATTTGTTAAACGTACGGTGCATGCAAAGATGCCTTCCGGTCTTGTAATACTTATATTGTCATCGAAAGTATGATCGGGCAGTAATCTGAAATGTTCGCGGATAGTTTCAGGCCTTTCGTCAGTTTCCTCTACCTCAATTGCAGAGCACAGGATGTTAACTGACTTTTTGTCTGTAAGGGAAGGAATTCCGGCAATTACCAATCCGTGCATTTTCATGGCGCGGAAAATATATAAACCGTTCAAGATAGTAAAGAAAAATTAATTATAACTGTTGTTAGCCGTTGGATACTTTAAATTTGCTTTCAGTGAAATTTAAATTATAACCGCCATATGCTAGATTTCCCTAAATGGAAGATATTCCTTATAATATCAGTGCTTGTGCTGGGTGTTTATTATGCCCTGCCTAACTTTGTAAGCTCACCTTACCTGCCAAATGCCAAGATGAACCTTGGTCTTGACCTGCAGGGCGGTAGCCACCTTCTTTTGAAGGTTGAGGAGGGTGAATATTTCCATGCCCAGCTGGAAAATATGGTAAACGACATCCGTACCGAGCTTCGTAAGAAAGATATTGGCTATAAAAATCTTGGTGTAGAGGGTAAGGCGGTTACTTTTATATTGCGTGACAGTACCAAGGCAAAGGAAGTTTCCTCCATACTAAAATCTATTGGCGCAGTTGAGGTGCAAAAGGTTGACGGTGATGAGAATAAGATGAGCGTGCAGTTCACTGAAGCTTATTTAATAGACCGCCGCGCGAAGCTGATTGACCAGTCAATTGAGATCATACGACGCCGTATTGATGAAACGGGTACTAAAGAGCCTATTATCCAGTCTGAAGGTAAAGACCGTATAATTTTGCAAGTTCCGGGTACTGAGAATCCTGAAGAGATAAAGCATAAAATCAATACTACCGCAAAGCTTACATTCCATGAGGTGATTGGCGATATGCCGGTTGACAAAACAAAAGCGCCGGAGCCGGGTAACATGATACTTCCGGATCTTGAAGGTAAATACTGGGAAGTTGTAAAGATACCTACGCTTGGCGGTGAAAACCTTGTTGATGCGTCACAGGGGCATGATGATTTTGGCCGTGTTGCGGTTCACTTTAAGTTTGATACGCGCGGGGGTAAGCTGTTTGGTGATTTTACGCGTGATAATGTTGGGCATTTATTTGCATCGGTTCTTGACGGCAAAGTTATTTCCGCACCGCGTATTCAGGAGCCTATTATGGGCGGACAGGGGCAGATAACAGGTAATTATACCGCTGAAGAGGCTGCCGAACTTGCAACGCTGCTTCGCGCAGGTGCGCTTCCGGCATCACTTAAAATACTTGAAGAGCGTACTGTTGGTGCTTCGCTTGGTGCAGACTCAATTGAGGCCGGTGCGAAGGCTGCCATCATTGGCACCGTATTGGTTGCGGTATTTGTTGTTGTTACCTATGGCTTCTTTGGTTTTATTGCCATTATTGCGGTATTGCTGAACGTTGTACTGGTATTTGCGTGTCTTTCAATAATGGGGGCAACGCTTACTCTTCCCGGTATTGCGGGTATTGCGCTTACGGTTGGTATGGCGGTTGATGCGAACGTACTGATATTTGAGCGTATGCGTGAGGAGATAGCGAAAAAACAGAAAGTTTATAAGGTTGTAGAGACCGGCTATACAAAGGCTTTCGCAACTATTGTTGACTCGCACTTAACAACAATATCGGCAGCGCTTATAATGTTTACCATGGGTAGCGGCCCCGTTAAAGGTTTTGCCGTTACTCTAACCATTGGTATAATTTCATCAATGTTCACGGCTTACTGGGTAACACGCCTTATGACGGTTACATGGCTAAGACGTGCGCGTCCGAAAGAGATCAGGATTTAAATGCTGAAGTTCATAGCCAAGCTAGCTGTAGCAGGGCTGTTGTTGTGGTACGTTTTCAATTCACTGAATACGCATGAAATAATTGCGCATCTGGCAAAATGTGAACCTGCTTACATTGTGCTTTCATTACTGTGCATAGTGATTGCAACTTATATAAGCAGCCTGAGGCTGGGGATATATCTGGGCATGAAAAAAAAGCACGGAGCTTTGCCGCTTTATTATTCGGGCATGTTATTTAATACAATGCTACCGGGAGGAATAAGCGGTGACGGTTATATTGCTTACCATTTGAAGAAAAGCGAAGGCATAAGCTATAAGCGCAGCATTCAAATATTGCTACTAAACCGTGCGCATGGTCTGTTCTTTCTGAACCTGCTTTTTTATGCGGTGGTGCTATCCAGCGAATATGCAAAAATAGAATATGTAAAGTTGGGTGTTGCTGTGCTGTTTATTTTACAAATGCCGGTTTACTTTATTATCTCGCGCAAATTTTTAGGCGAAAGCTGGAGTTTGTTTTTAAAGACCGCTCCATATTCTTTGGGCTTGCAGATATTTAGTATACTAGCCGGTTTGTGTGTGTTTTTGGCTCTTGGAGTAAATAGCCATTTAATTGAATATATCAGCCAGTTCATTGCGGCATCTATTGCAAGCATATTACCAATAACACCGGGAGGTGTTGGTGTGCGTGAATTTGTTTTTTATAAAGGCTCGAAGATTATAAATATTGATGCTGAATTTGCGGTGGCTTCATCTTTGCTATATTTTGCACTTTACCTGCTGGTATCAATGGCGGGTATTTATTTTATTTTTAAATTGAGGAGGAAATAACATGGTGGCCTTGGAAACTCCTGCAGCGCGAATTGGCTGGCAGGCTCCGGATTTTAAACTTAAAGGCACGGACGAAAAGTTTTACAGCCTTGCAGATGTACGTGGCCCGAACGGTCTGGTGGTGATGTTCATATGTAACCATTGCCCGTTCGTAAAAGCTATTATTGATAAGATCGTGCGGGACGCAAATGAGCTTAAAGGGTATGGAATAAATTTCATCGGGATATCTTCCAACGATGTTATTCAGTATCCTGACGATTCATATGAGAATATGGTAAAGCTTGCGGCTGAAAAAAACTTCCCGTTCGTATATGCAATAGATGAAACGCAGGAAGTTGCGAAGGCTTATGATGCGGTTTGCACGCCTGACTTTTTTGGTTTTGATAAAGACCTTAAACTTCGGTATCGCGGCAGGCTCGATTCTTCGGGCAGGAATATTGTTGAAGGAGCAAAAAGAGACCTGTTTGAAGCTATGGTTGAGGTGGCGCAAACGGGAAAGACCAGCTTAGGGCAATATAATTCAATTGGTTGCAACATTAAGTGGAAAGCTTAAGTTTTATTGACTTTTTGGGTTAATATATGTAAATAAGCGCCCATGGAAACGCAAAGGGCAGATAAGCCAAAATATAACGATATTATGCCGGCGCATATGCAAAGGCTCATGAATCAGCGATTTGGCGATATGTTTGCCAAGAATCTGGCTAACGCTATATGCCTGAATACTAATGGCGGGTTGTGGTTTGGTTTTTCTACTCAAAGTTTTGGCGGTAATGAAAGTGAGTATGTCAAGGCGGTTTCCTGGATGCAAAAACAGGGGCTAAACTTTTATACTGTTGCCGGTGATGAAGGGGCTAAGAATGCGCTTGTTGAGCTTGTTGGTGAAAGTAAATTTGCAAGTGACCTTACGCGTACGCTTTTTTATGGTCAGATAAACGCGCAAAATCCTGATTATGAATATATGTCGAATGCTACTTTTATGCACAGGGCTTTTTGTGTAAGAGGAGGTGAGGCTTCGTTCCCTGAGATCACGTTTAAAAAAGAAGATTGCGGGAACGGCTATATTAGAAATTTTGATATCGATAAATTAGAAGCTATTCTTGCAGAAGATGGTTTTGCGCCTGTGAAAAATGGAAATTCGCTTACGGTCGTGTTTGATAGCCATGAAAAAATGTGGAACTTCCAGCAATGTCTTCCGGCAGTAAGAATGCGTTAATTATGCTTACTTGCCAATTAGGTGATGGCAGATTAAATTCACCTCTATGAATAAATTCAAAAAAATAAAACCGCGCAGGCAGCGTTTGTATTTTACGCTGTTCTCATTGTTTTGCCTTGGGCTTGCGGCTTATTTTATTGCCAGCCAGTTCAAAGATAACTTCATGTATTTCCTGACCCCCGGCCAGATAGAGCAAAAGCATATTGAGGCAAATAAAACCTTCAGGCTTGGCGGGCTTGTGAAAGAAAAGAGTTTTAAAGAAGTTGGGCCGCAAACATATGAATTCACTGTGACTGATACTCACAAAGACCTGCCCGTGAAATATAAAGGTATGCTGCCAAGCCTGTTCCGTGAAGGGCAGGGTGTTATTGCTAACGGCAAGCTTGATAAAGACGGGGTTTTTATAGCTACCGAGATTCTTGCAAAGCATGATGAGAATTACATGCCTAAGGAAGTTTACGAGCAGATAAAAAAGAAAGAGCTGGAAGGAAAAGAGTAAATGCTTCCCGATATTGCTGATTTTCTGCTTACTCTGGCGCTGGTCTTTTCTGCCATTCAATGCGTTAGGAAATTTGCGAAAGCGGCCGCACTTACCAGCTTTGTTTGTGTGACCGCGTGCTTTGGTATCCTGATATATAGTTTTGCGATATCTGACTTTAGCCTTAAGATAGTGTTTGAGAACTCGCACAGCCTTAAGCCGATGATGTATAAAATATCGGGCACGTGGGGTAACCATGAGGGCTCTATCATGATGCTTACATGGATGCTTACCTTGTACGGCGCGGCTTATGCGCTTATGAAAAAGCATAATGCGCTGGCGCTTAGTCTGCAGGGGCTTATTTGCGGGTTGTTCATAATATATACCAAGTTTGCTTCAAACCCGTTCATCACTTTTAAATTTACTCCGCCCGACGGATTGGGGCTTAACCCTGTGCTTCAGGATATCGGGCTGGCGATGCATCCGCCGTTCTTATATCTGGGTTATGTTGGTTTTTCTATTGTCTATGCGGTTTCTGTGGCGGCATTATGGGAAGGGAAAGTTGGTAAGGCTTATGCAGAATCGGCGCGTAAATGGTGCTTGCTTACATGGGGCTTTTTAACCGTTGGTATTGGCCTTGGCAGTAGTTGGGCGTACCGTGAGCTTGGGTGGGGCGGTTTCTGGTTTTGGGATCCGGTGGAGAACGCATCGCTTTTACCATGGCTTTCATCAACTGCTTTGCTGCACTCGCTTATTATTACAGAAAAGCGCAAGGCGCTTAAAAAATGGACGGTGCTGCTTTCCATAATCACGTTTGCGCTTAGCCTTGTGGGCTTTTTCCTTGTGCGTTCGGGCATACTTACAAGCGTGCATTCGTTTGCTTCCGACCCTATGCGCGGTATGTTCATGCTGGGTATACTGGTAATAATCGCGGGGCTTGGTTTTACGTTGTTTGCAATCAAATCTGCCAAGTTAAAGGCGGAGGGTGATTTTGAGGTGATATCGCGCGAGGGCGGGATTTTATTTAACAATATGGTGCTAATGACATTAGCGGCCACTATATTTGTCGGCACGGTTTACCCGCTGGTGCTTGAACATTCAATCTCGGTAGGTGCGCCGTATTATAATTATACTTTTGTGCCTATTGCGCTTGTGCTGCTGGTTGTGTGCGCGGTGTTCTCTCAGGCCAAATGGGTTTCGGAAAGTACTAATAAGCTGGCAAAGAAATTGCTGCCTTCATTCATTATAGCAATTGCGGCGGCCTTTATGCTGCGTAGCTATGAGATATTCGCCATAGTTTTCCTTGCGTCATCATGCCTTGTTGGCCTTAGAGGTAAAAAAGCATCTGACCTGCCAATGTTTTTAGCGCATACGGGCATTGCGGCTTTGGCGCTGGGAATTTTCTTTGTGAGTATTTTTGATGAAACATACGAAGGTATGATGAAGCCGGGTGATAAAGTAAATATTGCGGGCTATGAGGTTGTGTTCAACCGTGTGGAAACGGGGGCGCAGGCCAATTATGTTTACCGCCGCGGGATATTTTTTGCCAATGGGGTGGAGATGAAACCTGAAACAAGGGTGTTTCCCGTTGAGCAGGATACAACTACAGAATCAGCTATTCATACGCATTACCTGAATGACCTGTATATTGTGATAGGCGAGCCTTACAAAGACGGTTTTGCCGTGCGTATATACCATAAGCCGCTAATGAACCTGATATGGCTGGCATTGCTGGTAACGGCGGCTGGCGGTTTTGCTGCGCTTGTAACAAGGATAAGACGCAGGTCTTAGTGTATTGCCTGACTTTGTTGCTGTTGTTGTTGCTGTTGCTGCTGCTGCTGCTGCTGCTGCGTTTGCGCTCTTTGGGCGTAAGTTACCAGGATCTCTTCTGTAGATGCAACCAATCCTTTGCCGGGGTGTTTTTCCGTGCCATCAAAATTATGGGTGAACAAGGTTGTCATTTCCCTTGTCAGGATAGTGCCGTAATTGTTGGTGGCCAGTGCACGGAATGTATCAGTGCTGCGAGAAAGCTCGGCAGATCGGAAGCTTACGTCAATTGCCCTTAAGGTTTCTTTTGCGGCTGGGCCTTGTAGTAGTATCCGGTCAGGGTGTTCACCTGCTAATGTTTCCATTGTGCCCATTATATTCTGGCGAAGGAATACGGGAAGTTCCCTTGCTACCATATGCTGTTCAAGCGCGAATGCCGAAAGGCGGCCCTGTTCAGTTCTGCCTGTTCTGCCAAATTCGGGGAATATATCATTGGCTACATAATATTCGCCATCGCGTGTGACGCCGCCTGTTCTTATGAATTCACGGAAGGTATAGAACATAACATATGCTTCCTGCCCTTTAAGCTCTGTGGCTTTGCCTGTTTCGGCCAGTTCCTTAAAATGTTCTGTTATTGCGTGTGTAGCTAATTCACCCCTTACCATTATATTCGTATCAAGATGTTTTTTCTGTTCTCTTAGGGTGTAAACCATAAGCGGCATGTTGTGGCCAGCGTATTGGTTAGCATCACTTCTGGATGCGCTTATATCGCTTTCAAGTTTCTGCATTTTTTCTGTGGCCTGGTTTAAGGCTACCTGGGCATCATGAGATGCTCTGCTTGCTTCAAGGAGATCATTTTTTAAAGCATTCAGTTCCTGTCTTTCCGTAACACGGGACGGCATCAACCAGTCAAGAAAGCCTATGCCGGGTTTTGTTCCAAGGGTATCTAAAGTTTTTTTCTTGGTCTGAAGAGCTTTTTGAGCTTTAGGTGAAAAGCGGCTGAACGCGATATCTATTTCAGATTTTTTTTCTTCAAGTTGTAGCTGTGCGGTCTGCACTTTTTCCTGTGCAGCGGGAAGCTGGGCTTCCAGTTCTGTAGTTCTTTGTTTGTGGCCTTTGCTCCATTCTAATATACGGAATGTTTCTGCCGATACGTGATTTTCACCTGTAGGAGATTTTGTGACAATGTTAAGCAGTGCAGGAGTTACCAGCTGACAGTGCTGTTTTAGTGAGCGTGGGTAATTAATATCTATGCCACGGCCATACGAAGCGTAAACGGCTTCAACGTCACGATAGAAATCCAGCGCTTTCTGGCCGGTGATTTTTGGTGTGCTTTCGTAGCTTGTCATCTCATCAAAAAACGCCAGCAGGTTGTTTTTGAAAAACTCCGGTAATTCCGGATGGGAAAGGGCTTGTGCTACTTCAGCTTTTGATATTACTTTTCTTGAAAGATTGCCGATGTTTGAGTAGGCGGAATAAAAAGGGTTTCCATGGCCGCCTGTGCGTAACCTGCATAATTCGGCTATTGTTTCCACATAGAATTTTGCATTGTTGCCTTCTAGTATATCAGCCATCTTAAGCCATTCTTGTCTTTGTTTTTTTTGTATAATAACCGAAGTAAGATGGAAAAGTCAATAAATCTTTACTAAAAGTTAACGATTTGGTTAATTCGTGTCCATTACCCCGATAATTGCGGGGGTTATAACCACTATGAACAATGTTGGCAAAATGAATAATATCATAGGCACTGTCATCATGGGCGGAAGGCGTGCGGCCTTTTGCTCGGCACGTAGCATGCGCTGTTCGCGGAATTCTTTGGCAAGTATACGCAGCGCCTGTGATATGGGGGTGCCGTATTTTTCTGTCTGGATCAATATGCTTGTCAGCGCTTTAACCTCGGTCAGTGGCACGCGCTCGGCAAAATTCTCCAGCGCTTTTTTGCGGTCGGGCAGGAAGCCGATCTCAATTGAAGTAATAGATATTTCTTCGGCCAGTGCGGGGTAGGCAACGCCAAGTTCTTTTGAAACGCGGTCAAGAGCCGCTGAAAGTGTAAGGCCGGCTTCGGTGCAGATCATCATAAGGTCAAGTGCATCGGGCAGGCCTTTCTGGATCTCTGCCATGCGTTTATTCCTCTGGTTCACTACAAGTATGGTTGGCAGGTAAAGGCCTGCGCAGAAAGCAAAGAAAGGCATAAGCGCGTGCATTAGCGCTTTTGCCGGTTTGGCAATATCAATATTTACATAAGGCAGTGAAAGCAGGAGGAAGGCGAAACCCAAAATGGCCTGCGCAAATGCGTATTTGGTTATTGCGTTTTTGGAGCGGTAGCCCGCGGCTACCAGCATTTGTGTTATTTGCGCTTTTTTGTTTGATTGTATCAGGTTAAGTTTTTTTACAACTGCCTGCATGAATGCCAGTTTTTTCTCACCGTCGTCTTTTGTACGTTTTTTGCGCTTATTATTCATGTAAGCGCCTTTAAGTTCAGCGCGGCGTTCCATTAATTCCTTTACTTTACCGCGAGTAGGGCTTTTATTTACCATGCTGCGGCCAACAACTATGGTTGCCATGAATACAAGCAATGAGGCACCAAGTACGAATACATCCTGCATTTCCACGTTATGCGGAAGTAGCTGGCTCCATGTTGTGCTCTTGTCCAGTCTCATATCTGAAATTTTGCCATTTTAAACATTACGAACATACCAGTGCCAAACATCATGCCTGCGCCTGCAAGTGCGATATTGCCGCGAATATCATCAAACAATGGTGCCAGATAACCCGGAGACATAAATGCAAGGGCCAGCGTTACGAAAAACGGTAATGCCCCAACGATGTATGCCGACATGCGCGCTTCCGATGTAATAGCTTTAATCTTAAGCTTCATCATTGCGCGGGCGCGGATAGTGGTTGCAAGATTTTCCAGTATCTCGGCAAGATTACCGCCGGTTTCACGCTGAAGAGTGATTGAGATAACGAAGAAGTTGAACTCGTTCACTTTAAGTTTTAGGGCCGTTTTCATTAGTGCGTCTTCAAAATTCACGCCCATGCGCACGCTTTGTGCAATTTCACCGAACACGCTGCTTACAGGTTCTTCAATCTCGCTCTTGATAACATTTATGGACTCGCTTACCGGAAGGCCTGCTTTAAGGCCGCGTACCATCAGCTCAAGGGCATCAGGCAATAGCAGCAGGAATTTTTTTGTACGTTTAGCTTCCCATCTGCCAACCATTATATGCGGAACCATAAGGCCAAAGAAAATGCCCATTAGAAGGGAAACTATGAGCGAGCTGCCAAAGAGCAGGTTAAATGCTACAAAAGCGCCGGCGAATATGCCAAATACCCATGTGTAATACTGGCGTATGCTTATGTTACGGCCTGTTCTATCAAGCCTTTCACGCAGTTTAGAAATAGACGGCATGAGCCTGAAAATGCCTATTTGTGCATCAATGTCCTGCTTTTTAAGGCTTAATTGCTGGCTTTTCACGGGGTTGTGGCGTAAGGCATGCTGGTTTATGAGTTTTTGAGCCTTTAAATGTATATGTTTCTGGTTGCCGCCGCCCGAATAAACAAGCATTCCGCCTATTGCGAAGGTAGAAAATGCAGTTAAAACAGGGATTAAGATGCTTAGGTCCATTGCTACACCATGTTAGCAAAACATGGTTAATTAATGCGTAACAGTGCCTACAGTTTTAGTTAATTGACCCCTTGACCTAAAATCACTAGTTTACAGCCATGAAATTTGTAGATGAAGCTAGAATATTTGTGAAATCGGGTGATGGCGGACGCGGCTGCGTTAGCTTCCACCGTGAAAAGTTTATTGAATTCGGTGGCCCTGACGGTGGTGACGGCGGACGCGGCGGAGATGTAATTGCGGTTGCCGTAAATGGCCTAAATACGCTTGTGGATTACCGCTTCCAGCAGCATATCAAGGCGAGGAACGGTGAGCCGGGCAAAGGCAGGCTGATGAGCGGTGAAAGCCGTGATGCCGTTTTAGTAAAAGTTCCGGTAGGTACTCAGATATATCTGGAAGACGGTGAGACAATGCTGGCTGACCTTACAAAAGAAGGTGATGAAGTGCTGCTGGCTAAAGGCGGTGACGGGGGTAAAGGTAACGCGCGCTTCAAAACTTCAACCAATCAGGCTCCACGCAAAACAACCCCGGGTTTTCCGGGTGAAGAAAAAATATTTTATTTACGCCTTAAGCTTATTTCTGACGCGGGTATTATAGGGTTGCCGAATGCCGGTAAATCAACATTCCTGAGTGTTGTGTCACGCGCAAAACCAAAAATTGCCGACTACCCTTTTACCACGTTACAGCCCCAGCTTGGTGTTGTGCGTGCAGGTGAAGTTGAGTTTGTAATTGCAGATATTCCCGGCCTGATAGAAGGTGCTTCTGAAGGTGTTGGTCTTGGTACTAAATTTTTAGGTCACGTTGAACGCGCTGGTGTTTTACTTCATCTGATCGACGGTATGGCTGAAGATGTGGCTAAAAATTATAAAACGATCCGTTCAGAGCTTAAGCAGTATTCACCTGCTCTGGCGAAGAAGAAAGAGGTTCTGTGCCTGAACAAAGTTGATGCGCTGACGCCAAAAGAAATAAAGGAAAAAGTAGCCGCCCTTAAAAAGGCCAGCCGTAAAACGCAAGTGTATGAAATATCGGCTGCAGGACGCCAGAATGTGGATGAAGTCCTGAAAGAGCTTTATAAAATAATTGAGAAGTGCCGCAATGCTGGTTGATGTAACTGTTATAGGTAAAGGTGTCTGGGGTACTGCGCTTGCGCAGGTTTTTGGTGCTTCCAATATGATAGCAGGTAAGGCGGGTGCTTCAGGCGTAAGTAGCAAATATTGCGTTGTTGCGGTTGAAGCTCAGCGCCTGCGTGAGGTTATAAGCCGCCATAAAATAGCGCCTGAAACAATATTGATAATTGCAACTAAAGGTATTGAACAGGGTAGCCTTAAGCTTATGGGGCAGGTAGTTGAAGAAACTCTGCCGAATCGTTATGCGATACTTTCAGGGCCTAATTTTGCCGATGAGATTACAGCCGGCTTGCCTGCTGCAACTACTATTGCCGCTAAAGATGAAAAAATTTTGACTGAAGTAATTCCTGATCTGGCAACGCCAAAATTCAGGCTATATGCCAGCCATGATATAATATCTGCGCAGGTAGGCGGTTCTATGAAGAATGTTATTGCAATTGCTTCAGGCATTTGTGCCGGTAAAAATCTGGGCGAAAATGCGCGTGCGGCAATTATTACGCGCGGTATTGCAGAGATCTGCAAGCTGACCGTTGCTCTTGGCGGGGATGCAAAAAACCTTATCGGCCTGCATGGTATGGGTGACCTTATGCTTACTGCTTATAACCTTAAGTCACGCAATACAAACCTTGGCTTCGAAATTGCTAATGGAAAAAATATATCTGCCCTGATTGAATCCCGTAATACGGCGATTGAAGGATATTATACCGCTAAATCAGTTTATGAAATGGCGCGTAAAATGAATATTGAGCTTCCTATATGCAATGCTGTATATGAAATATTATATATGAATAAAAATATTGATACCGCAGTGAATGAACTAATCAACAGGCCACAAAATGGCACAAGATAAAACTGAAAATGCCGGTGGTCCTGCGAGATCGGGCGATGAGAACGGTTTTTTATTTGGCCAGTTCCTTGTTTCCACGCCTGCAATAATTGGCGGTCCTTTTGAGCATAGCGTTGTATTTGTATCGGCGCATGATAAGAGCGGCGCGCTTGGTATGATAATCAACAAGGAAGTTAAGAATGTGGATTCGCGCGATATGCTGGAAACCATGAAGATAAAGCTGCCAAGAAATTTCAAGGGAATGCCTATATATTTAGGCGGGCCTGTTGATACGGGGCGCGGTTTTGTTCTGCATTCAAGCGAATATGCGCTGGACAATACAATTAAATATCCAAGCGGTGTTTCAGTTACGTCTGAACGCAAGGTGTTACAGGATTATGTTGACGGTATTGGTCCTAAAAAACTTATTCTGGCACTTGGCTATGCAGGCTGGGCAAAAGGCCAGCTGGAAAATGAGCTGGTAGAAAGTGCCTGGGTAAATGTTCCGGCGGATTATGACCTGGTATTTAACCCGAATAATGACGGTAAATGGCAAAAAGCCGGCGCAATGAATGGCATTGACGTTAGCAAGATAGTGCCGACAATCGGTTTGGCTTAAATCAGCGTATATTTGACGAGGATTCCCTGTAGGTTCTCCAGGCTAAGTTAAGATTTGCAATAGCTTCTTTCTTTGCCGCTCCGGTGCAAAGTAATCCGGTAAGATTTTCCATAAGGTTATCAGTAAGGCCACGTGCATCATCAATCATTGTATTTAAAATATCGGGCACAAAATGCGCTGCCCCGAAGCGCTGGAATGTGACCATATCCCTATTGGCAGCTGATATCGTAGGGATATTGCCGTATATATTGGCCACATTCATTGAGCGTGTTCTGTTCAAAGACATCCTGATACAATGTTCATGCAGTTGTGTTTCCGGTACTCTAAGATTACCGTCAGTATCATATTTTAGCCTGTCGGCAATGGCGGGGTCTTGTGAGCGTAGTTTTCTTGCTTCGTAAATGCCAAGCAAGCTACTTGAGCATATAAGTATGCGGTTACCTATTTGCCTTGTTGCGTATTGTTCGTGCCTTATATCGTCAATATTATGGTCGGCGGCTATTTTGCCGTTCTCGGCGTTCTGGCAAAATGTAGAGTAAGGATTTGGAAGGTTTTGTAATAATGCAATATGTTCAGGGCATGCATGTAATGCACTTCTGGGATCCCTGCCGTTATATAGATTAACCGAGGTAAAGCATGGGCCGTCTGTTTCTCTTATGGTGTGCGTAGCAAGGATATTCAGGCTTTTTACGGCCGGTGTAAGTTCTGCTATTTGGGCATCTGTAAAGCCTTTTTCTGCCAGTAAAATCCGGAGTCTGTCTTTTACCTTACTTTCAACGACACGTGATCCAAGGCAGAAAGTTGCAAATATATTTTTCCCAATAGCTGCTTTCGTTCCTTGAATGTCATTGGGGGCAAGGATGCTATCGGGGAAGAAGTTGTCAATTATGGTCTGTGCAACTTCAGGCACAATAAGCGGGTTAGGGTTTATGGTATCTGCGTAGAATACATCATAACTTTCGGGGTAGGCAGAGCTTAAAGAATAAAAATCACACGAATGTAGAAAGCCGGCAGTTTGATTAAAAAGCTCCTGCCCGCCATGGCTTGTTTCAAGCCCGTCACACAAATCACCAATGCCGCCAACGTAAATTATTCGGGGCCTAAAAATATTTATTTCGGCAACTTCATATGAGTCAAGTTTGTTGCCTGTTATGGTGTGTTGCTGGATGGTGTACATTAATTGTTAATATACTTTAACTTAAAAAGTACATCAAGTGCTTCCTTAGGGCTCAAGTTGTTAGGGTCTATATCTTTCAGAGCTTCTTCAACTTTAGATAGCTTTACTTCTGCGGCGGGCGCAGGCTGGCTAAATAGAGGCAGGGCGGCAATTGGTTGATTCTTTTCACTTTTGCCTTCGAGGTCTTTTAATATTCCGCTGGCGCGCTGAGTGACTGATTTTGGCAAGCCGGCAAGTTCTGCCACATGGATACCGTAAGACCTATCGGCCGCGCCTTTGCCGACTTCGTGCAGGAAGATAATTTGTTCCTTCCATTCTTTCACCTTCATTGAATAAAGTGCAATACGAGGAAGTTCCAGCGCGCATAGTTCATGGTAGTGGGTGGCAAATATCGTACGGCATTTTACTGCATTATGAATATGTTCAAGTACTGCCCATGCAATAGAAAGGCCGTCGTAAGTAGCGGTTCCGCGCCCTATTTCATCTAAAATCACTAAGCTGCGGGAAGTGGCAAGATTAAGTATAGCGGCGGTCTCTGTCATTTCCACCATGAAGGTAGATTGTCCGCGTGCAAGATTATCGGACGCGCCAACACGGCTGAATACTTTATCAACGCAACCTATATGCGCGTGTTTTGCCGGTACATAAGAGCCAATTTGTGCCATAACTGCTATAAGCGCATTCTGACGCAGGAAAGTTGATTTACCGGCCATATTGGGGCCGGTCAGCAACCATAGATTCTTGTCAGAAAGATCACAGTCATTGGCAATGAATTTTGTTGTAAGCTCAACAACCGGGTGACGGCCGCCTGTAATATGGAATGCGTTTGATTCATCGATCTGCGGGCGTGTATAATTATTTTCCACCGCAAGCTCAGCAAAGCTGCTGGCAACGTCAACAAATGCAAGGCTGTTGGCTGTTACCGTCAGTTGTTCCATGCTGTCGCGCACTTCTGTGGCAACTTCGTTGAAAATCTGTAGCTCAAGTGTAAGTGCTTCTTCTGCCGCATTTAAAGTTTTGGTTTGCAGGTTGCTTAAATCTGCCGTGGTAAAACGCATTGCATTTGCCATGGTTTGCCTATGCAGGAAGCCATCACCAAGTTTTTTGGCGTTCTGCGCACTGGTCTCAATGAAATAACCTATAACGTTGTTGTAACTGATCTTAAGATTCGGGATCCCGCTTTCCGCCGCATATTTTTCACGTAGTTCTTCAATAAGGCCGCGGCTATGGTCACGTATGTTAAGCAGTGTATCAAGCTCAGGGTTGTAACCTTCGCGGATAAAGCCACCGTCACGCAAATGCACGCCTACTTCGTCTTTGAAGGCATCTGTAAGTTTTGCAAGTAAGCTGCTTAGTGGTTTGATGTTGGAGATATTCTCACGCAGTAAATGCGGAAGTTCGCGGCCAATTATAAGTTCTTTTATCTCAACAGCCAGCACAAGTGCTGTGCGTATAGCCACCATATCACGTAGTAAACCCCTGCCAACAGCTATACGTGCGGCTGAGCGTTCAAGGTCAGGTACCTGACGCAAATAGTTGCGGATGTTTATGCGTAGTTCCTCGTTCTCAATAAAATATTGTACACAGTCAAGACGCTGGTTAATGCCTTCCTCGTAACGCATTGGCGCTGAAAGTATGGAATATAACAAACGCGCGCCGCATGCAGTTTGTGTGCGGTTGATTGTACGGAAGAGGTTGGCCTCACCGCTTACAAGCTCAAGGCTTTGGCGTGCACCTGCATCAATTTGCATGAAATTGCTAGCGGCAAAGTTTTTAGGAAAAGGAAGGGCCGGAAGAGCTTCTATTTGCGTAAGTGCCAAATATTCAAGTAATACGCCGCTTGCGGAAATTTGCTGGCGGGTAAGCTGGCCAAAGGCATCCAGCGCAATTATTTTGTAGAAGCTTTTTAGTTTGTTCTCACTGCGCTTGTGGTCAAACATATTATCAGGCTGAGGACTAAGCTTCTTTTTCCAATCGCCAAAAGTTTCAAAAAGATTTTCGCGCACCAGCATTGATGTCGGCAGAAGAATCTCGGACGGATTAATGCGGGCAAGTTCTGATGCCAGCATGTTTTCAGTGATCTGAGCAGTAAAGAATTCACTGGTTGAAATATCAACCCAGCTTATTGCAAGTTCTGCGCCTTCAGCCGCAACTGACATAAGGTAGTTAGGGCGCGCGCCTTCAAGAAGACTTTCTTCAGTTACTGTGCCGGGCGTTACCACGCGTATTACTTCACGCCTTACAATCTCTTTATAGCCACCGCGTTTTTTTGCTTCTTCGGGGCTTTCAAGCTGGTCACATATGGCTACCTTAAATCCTGCTTTAATAAGCTTAAGCAGGTAGGATTCGTATGCATGCGCAGGTACACCGCACATTGGGGTGGCGTCTTCGGACTTGCCGCGTTTTGTCAGGGCGATATCCAGCACCTTACTGGCGGTTATGGCATCATCGTAAAAAAGTTCA
>CAYVII010000015.1:0-17606 GCA_964451475.1 uncultured Rickettsiales bacterium | reverse complement strand
GCAGGTGCTGCTGGAGTAGCCGGAGCGGAACCGAATGTACCGAATGAAGGCGCTGCAGGTTTTTGCGCCGGAGCTGCAAAAGGAGTTTGCATTGGGTTTGGTGCAGGGTTTGCAGATTGCGGTTGTGACGTTGATGCACTTACTTCATCTTCTTTACGGCGAAACATTAGGGACCTCCAAATAAAATTGTATAGTTATTAGCTAAAGTTATACTGCCCAGAAAAGCTGATTGCAACAGGCATTTTGCAAATAATTTTGTATGTCAGAGAGCGACGAAGAAAAAACCGAGGACCCCACCCATAAAAAGTTGGAGGACGCACGGAAAAAAGGCCAGCAGGCATACTCAAAGGAAGTATCAAACTTCTTCATGATCTTTGCTTTCACCATGATAGTTATCATGTCGCTCCCTAACGCGATGGAACATCTTTCAGACTCAATGGCAGATTACCTGAAAAAGGCCGGCCAGTTTGAGGCAACTCCCGCACAAATTGAAGAAGCCGGGGAAACTATGTTTCTTGATATATTCGGCTTCCTCGCGATTCCCTTGTTATTCCTGATGGTAGCGGCACTAGGGTCATCACTTTTACAAAACGGGTTCAATATAAGCAGCGAACCCATAATGCCAAAGCTAGAAAAAATATCGCTGCGCAAAGGCTTTAGCCGCATGTTCTCCCGCCGTTCGTTCATGGAGTTCATAAAAGGCATAATCAAGATAATCATTGTTGGCATAGTGGCATATTACTCGGTAGCAAATGACCTGCCCCTGCTTGGCAGTACGCACGAGGCTGAGATAGAAACCGCCATGATAGTTCTGGCAGAACTTTGTGCGAAGATACTTATAGCAGCAACAATTGCAGTTTTTTTTATTGCGATACTTGATTTCATGTTCCAGAAATTCGAGTTCATGAAACAAATGCGCATGAGCAAGCACGAGATAAAGGAAGAATACAAACAGCAGGAAGGCGACCCTAAAGTCAAAGGCAAGCTGAAGCAAATGCGCATGGAACGCGCGCGCAAACGTATGATGGCGGCAGTACCCACCGCAGACGTTGTTGTTACCAACCCTACCCACTACGCAGTTGCGCTGAAATATGAACAGATGAAATCATCAGCCCCGATAGTTGTTGCAATGGGTACCGATAAAGTTGCCGAAAGAATCAAACAGCTGGCCGATGAGAATAAAGTACCTATCGTGCGCAACCCTACCCTTGCCCGCGCACTGCATGCGGAATGCGAGCTGGATCAGGAAATACCATTTGATCATTATCAGGCAGTGGCAGAGATCATCAGCTACGTATACAAGATGAAAAAAGGCAGGTAACGCCTATATTATCGCTAATTCTGGCTATTTGTTTCTCTATCAATACCAATATTTTTATGTTATAGCATAAGTCATGGTTTTAGCGGCTTTGAAACAAATACGCATATCTAAAATAAAACCCGGCAACCTGCTTGGCAGGCTTTCTTCTTTCCGCCCCCGCTCCGACGGCATGGACTTTTGCACAAGGCCTATATTTGGCGTCAATGACCTTGATAACGCCGTAAACTTTGTTCCGCCCGACCGCGTAACTTCATTCATGAAGGCAAAGCAGGCCAATATATCTCCACTGGCCAAAACAATATTCAATAATCTTAGTATTTCCCGCATTGAACCGGATGACAGGGAAAAATTATCCGCCCTTGCAAAATGCCAGTACAAAAAATTCAAACGCATTTACACTGATTGCTATAAGAGCGATAAGAATTTTGAAAAAGACATGTATGAAAGCACGCCTGGCTTAGTGATTGACCCTGTAGCAAAAGAATTCTGGACGCCGATGACAATCAGCCCCACAGGTCTTGTTTCTAATTACGAGGTTGTGCTTAACGGCGTGGCGGTTGGTTACCTGCAGTTCATGGAAAAATCCAAACTTGCGGAAAACGGCATGCACGCAGGGAAGCTGGAAGTTGAAACTGCCTTCAATATCAAATTCCCTGAAAAGAGCGCACAGGTAACAGACCTTTCATTAGATCCGGCAAAAATGCTATGGGCGCTTAATTTAAGAGTGCTTTCCGCCGAAAACCTTGGCAAACTTGAAAGCGAGATCGAGGACGGCGTACTGGTCTATATGGCAGGCCTGCTGCTTACCACGCTGGAAAGCCCGCATTCAATATTCACAACTAAAATAGAGAGCATCTGCTTTATCCCGCATGTTACATGGGTAGAAAAACTTAGCAATTTAGGCATTCTGACCAAAGAAAATGTTGTTGAGATAAGTAATTACAACGGCAAATATTTTGCTATGCCGATGGAATATTTAAGGGTGGTAAACCTTACGCTTGAACATATGCGCGAAGTTGTGGAAAAGATGGAACATTTCCGCGATAACAATAACGTGAAAAACAACCCTATTGTTATAAATAACTGATTATTTGCTTAACAATATACGGCGCACAAAATCTTCCAGAGCATCTTTTATTATGCCAACCTTTGCCTGAACTCCCATGTGTTTTTTGACCCATTCGCGCACAAGCGGCTCAGCCAGCTTCCACATATTCACGTTAGGGTTAAGCGCACGGCCAACACCTTCGGCCATCATCATAGTTTTCTGAAGAAGAAGCAGGTGGGGTTGCGCCTCCATCTCAAAATCTTCAGCCACTTTAAGCATTTGCGCAAGCAAACGCGCCACCGATATTTCATTGATAGGAAGCCCCATAACAGGCTCACCCACAGCGCGGCACGCCAGCGCAAAGTTTTCTTTTGATTTGCTGCGCGGAACATAACCCGCATCAAAATGCGCTTTCGCAACGCGGTCATAATCACGCATCATGAACCCGCCAAGAATTTCGGCAATATATACGCGTGACTGGTTATCAAGGCGCCCCATGATACCAAAATCAATAGGCACTATCTCACCACGAGCATTAACAAATACATTGCCCGGGTGCAGGTCGGCATGGAAGAAACCATCATCAAACACCTGTTTGAATAAAGAACGCGCTGCCTTTTCCATTATAACATCAGGGCTAAAACCTGCATTTATAAGCGCATCACGGTCATCTATTTTAAGGCCGCTAACTTTTTCTATCACCAGCACGCCTTGCGAAACATACTTCCAGTGCACTTCAGGCACGCAAAAACCGTTCCATCCCTTAAAATTCTCTTTTAAAAGGCTGGCACTTGCCGCTTCCATGCGCAGGTCAAGCTCCATCTTCACCGTTTCCTCAAGCGTACGTATAACTTCCAAAGGCTTCAGGCGCGGGTTGCGTTTTTCAATCTTTTTTGCGATCCAGCGGAAAAGTTCAAGGTCACGCGATATTCGCTTTTCAATATCAGGACGCAGGATTTTAACGGCAACCTCAGAATCATTATACAGACGCGCAAAATGCACCTGTGCGATTGATGCTGCCGCAACCGGAGTTTCATCAAACTGCGCAAAAATATTTTCAATTTTATCACCCAGCTCAGTCTCAATTATCTTTCTGGCGGTTTCCGTAGAAAATGGCGGAAGGCTGTCACGCAAAAAACTAAGTTCCGCGGCAATTTCCTCACCCACAAGATCAGCGCGTATAGAAAGGGCCTGCCCCAGTTTTATGAATGTCGGCCCAAGCGCCACAAAGGCATTTGCCAGCTTTTGCCCCTCATTAAGCTTTGGGCGTGGACGACGAAACAGCGTGGCACCAATAGTAACCGGCATATTACCAAGCAGTTTCAACGGGAACAGCGCATCATGCCACGCAAGGGTAAAAGCAATTCTGAACAGGTGGACAAGATTTCGCATGGCCGATGTTGTAACAAGTGACAGCATTTTTTACTAACAAAATATTTGACATTATTGTTAATAATCATTAATAAACTGCGCTATGGACTACGGTAAATACAGCAGGCGAAGTTTTCTGAAAATGGTCGGCGCCTTTAGCAGTTCCGTAAGGATCATATTTGACCATTCACTAGACTTCCCGCTTAAAGATATTGCCGCAGGCGTTGCCGCAAACCCCGCCCTTGATGCCAGAAGACGCGCGATACTGAAAGCCGCACGCGTATATTATAAAAGACTGGCATTCTATGATAACTGTGGCGTACATTTTTATTCTTACGGAGACATAGACCGCCAGTTCTTTCCCGGACAGGGCACTATGAGCATGGAATTTGAGTGCGCCCTTTACCCGCGCAAAAACCCGTCATTAAAGGCAATGCAGGAGCTGGTGGAATTAAAACCTACAGAAAAAGAGCTAATGAGCGCAGTAAAGATACTGCTTAAGAACGACCCTGAATTCCGTAATACGACAACCCATATATTCAATGAAGAAGCAAGGGCAAGGAGATTTGTTGAAGCCCTGCACAAAAAAACCGAAGCAGGTATTGACGCCACCCTTGCTGACGAAAGAAAATACGTGGCGGGAAAAATAGCCGAAGGCTACAAAGAAATCCCGCAAACTATAAGGTTTTTAACCCATGGTCACTTTAAAGTTGATACTTATATTAAAAATGGCCGTCTTGGAATTGAACTACGCACACAGATACCTAATGTAAACTCAACCGATTTTGCAAAATGCATACAAAAACTTGCACGTTATACAGGCTGCTATGTTCATGAAACCCATCCGCGCAACGAAGTTGTTTTAAGAAGCCGTATAACTGTTGAAGAAAAACCAAAAGACGTAATTTCAGCAGTTCATGCACTCGGACGTATAGAACAGAAAATAATTAGTAACGAGATCCATATTTACTCATTGCTAATGACCAGGTCAGTTGCAGGAGCGCCTTCAAAGACTGAGCTTTCACAAGGCAGATATGATGAGTTTGGCGCACACAGCCGCAAATATTTAGACAGGCAGCGCGAAGAACATATGGAATATTCAGGCAGATATTAGGCTTTCACGCCAACGTGAATTGCCACAACGCCAAAAGTAAGCTTTTTATAGCGCGTGTCTATAAATCCTGCCGCTTTTATCATGCGCTCAAAATCAGGCGCAGGAGGGAATTTACGGATAGATTCAACTAAATACTGGTAAGAAGCCTCATCTTTCGCAACAAGCCCGCCAACTTTAGGGATAACCGCAAATGAATATGCATCATATATCTTGCGGATATGCTCATTCTCAACATCAGAGAATTCAAGGCACACAAACTTTCCGCCCGGTTTCAACACGCGGTAAAATTCTGAAAGCGCTTTCTCAATATTGGTCACGTTACGGATACCAAATGCAATACCAAGCGCGTCAAACTCATTATCTTTGAATGAAAGCTCCTCGGCATTTTCTATTTGGAAATTTATTCCTATTTTACCTGAATCAACCGCTTTGGTTTTCGCCTCTTCAAGCATATTAGGGTTGATATCGGTAATAGTAACATCAGCCCCGCGCTCCGCCACTTTAAAGCCAATATCGCCGCTGCCTCCCGCAACATCCAGATATTTTTGGCCGGCTCTAAGGCCAATTTCTTCCACCATGTCTTTTTTCCAAAGACGGTGCAGGCCAAAACTCATAAAATCATTCATTACATCATATTTAGATGCAACCGATGAAAATACCTGCCCCACCAAACCTTGCTTGGCATTTGAGTCTACTTCTTTGAAGCCGAAAAATGTTTTTGTCATGCGGCAGAACTTAAACTATATAATATAAATATGCCAGAGCTTCCTGAAGTAGAAACCGTAGTACGAGAGTTGCAGCGCAGCCTTATAGGCAAGTCATTTACGCAAATAATTACATTGCGTGACAAGATCCGCGAACCTATACCCGACCTTAGCCAGTTTGAAGGCAAGAAGATAGACTCGGTGACCCGCCGCGCTAAATATATTGTAATTAATGACAAACTGGTCATCCACCTTGGCATGAGCGGCAAGGTAATAATAGATAAGCCGCAGGAACGTAAAAAACATGACCATGTAGTGTTCGAGCTTTCAAGCGGCGAGGAGATGGTTTTTAACGATGCCCGCCGTTTTGGTCTGGTTGCGCTTAATACCCCCAAATTCTTCAGCCATCTGGGCCCTGAGCCGTTTGCAAAGGAATTTAACGAGAAATACCTTAAAACCCAGCTGGCAAATCGCAAAATACCCGTAAAAGTTGCCATAATGGACCAGGAACTGGTGGTTGGTGTGGGCAATATATATGCCGCCGAAGCCCTTTTCCGCACCGGAATCAACCCCAAAACCCCTGCAAGTAAGGTAAAAAACCTACCGCTACTTATCACGAACATACGTGCGGTGCTGTCTGAGGCCATAGAATCGGGTGGATCAACCCTTAGGGATTATGTAAGAAGCAGCGGCGATTTAGGTTATTTCCAGCACAGCCACGCTGTGTATGGGCGTGATAAAAAGCCATGCATTAAGTGCAAGACAAACATAGAAAAAATAACGCAGGGCGGCCGTAGCACATTTTATTGCCCCAAATGCCAGAAATAACAAAAAAGGTTGTTGACAATATATAGTGAGGCCATTATAAAGCGCCCTCCAAAGAATATTATTATAAAGAATTTTTATGGCAAACACACGCTCAGCTAAAATAGCACAAAGAAAGTCGGACAGACGCAATGAAGTCAACCGCAGCCGCGAATCTCGCATCAAAACTTCTATCCGCAGGGTTGAAGAAGCAGTAACTAAGGGTGACCACAAAGCAGCTCTTGAAGCTCTTCGTAAAGCAGAATCCGAGATCATGCGCGGTGTTACTAAAAAGAACATTGAGAAAAATGCGGCATCTCGCAAAGTTAGCCGTCTTAACGCTCGCGTTAAAAAACTAAAGGCAGCATAATATGACATACGCAGTTATTAAAACCGGTGGCAAACAATACAAAGCCGAACTAGGTGAAGTTCTTACAGTTGAAAAACTGGAAGGCGAAGTTGGTTCTACAGTTAACCTTCCCGTTCTTTTCGCAGCAGGCGGCGCTAAAGTTGCCGTTGTTGCAGAGATCATTGAACACGGCAAAGGTGACAAAGTTATAATATTCAAAAAGAAACGCCGTCACACTTACCGTCGTAAGAACGGCCACAGGCAGCCTCTTACATCTATCCAGATCATTCAACTGGGTGATGCTAAACTTGACGTAAGCAAAAAACGCAAAGCTAAAGTTAAGACACAGCCTGTAGCAAAAATCAAAGCCGCAAAGCCCGCAACTGCAAAAACAGCTGCAAAAAAAGAAGCTCCTGCTAAAAAACCCGCAGCAGCTAAAAAAGCTCCGGCAAAAAAAACAACTAAAAAAGAAGCATAAGATTTAAAGTAGAAGGAATAGGTTATGGCACATCATAAGGCAGGTGGTAGTTCAAGGAACGGTCGCGACTCAGCAGGTAGACGTCTTGGTATTAAACGTGCAGGCGGTAACTATGTTCTTCCCGGCTTCATCATTCTACGTCAGCGTGGTACTCAGTTCCACCCTGGTGCAAATGTTTGCATGGGCAAAGACCATACAATCCACGCTACCGTTGAAGGCACTGTTAAGTTCCACTATAGCCGCGGCAACCGCGCTATTGTTAGCGTTATCCCTGAAGGTGCTGAAGCTGCCGCCCCTAAAGCAGAACCTAAAGCTCCTAAAGCAAAAGCCGCTCCTAAGAAAGCTGCTAAAGCTGCTGCGTAAGCAACAGGCTTCATGCCCAAAATATACTCAGATCTGCCTCAACCGGTGATGCAAGCATTACTGGATGAAACAGGCTTTGAGATTTCCGACGAAAAAAACGCCGATATCAAGCTTTATAAAAGCCAGCTGCCGCCAGCCCCATACCGACTGGGCGATATACTGGACATTATAAACAGGGACGCAAAACTCATTACCGTAAATGGTATTGAGTTCAATCTTGCCGCTAAAACCGCTTCTAACGGCACAGTAACCGCAAATCTTACTGAAAAAGAGACAGATATCATTGGCGTGCTATATAATTCCGTGACCCCGCTAAGCCGCGAGGATCTGCTGAAAAAAATATGGCAATATGCCGCAGAAGCCACAACTAACACTGTGGAGACACATATTTACAGGCTTAGGCAAAAATTAACTGAAAATTTCGGATTTGAGGTTATTGATACTATAAGCGGCAATTATTTCATAAAGAATGACTGACAGCATAAGAGAATTCCTGAAAAAATTTGACGCACTGCTGCAGCGCGCCGATACGAACATCATTTTCCTGAATATTGATAACCTGCCCATGCTAGTGCTTTCACACGGACACGAAAAGGCGGAAGCACTGCTGGAAACAATAACAAAACAGGTTGGCGGCTGGCGCATAATGTCAGACGAGATATTTATTATTGAACATGCAAACAAAAAGAATGACACAAAGAAAAACATTCAATCAATAAAAGACCTGATTCATTCCTCCGACATACATATTGCCTCCACGATCACGCATCACATATGCAAAAAAGGTTCAAACGCAGAAGAGGAACTTAATAACGTTTACTCTCAGTCAATGCACGAGAACCGCATATTTTCAGTGACTGATGAAGCAGATGTAAAGCAGCATATAGATGACTCAAAACTACATCTGGATCTGGCAAATAAAATAAAATCGGCAATGAAGGCTGAAAAATTTAGGCTTGCCTACCAGCCGATAATTGAGGCACAAAGCGGCAAAGTCTCTCATTACGAAGCACTACTACGCATACTTGATGAAGACGGGAATTTGCGCTCTGCCGGAAGTTTTATTCCTATCGCGGAAAAGACAGGACTTATAGACGCAGTTGATGTACGCGTGCTTGAAATGGTAATTGCGGAACTGAAAGCAAACCCCGAGCGCAAACTTGCCTTTAACATTTCAAACCTGACAATCGGCAACCGGGAATGGCTAAAGCGCTTCTTTGAACTTATTACGCCGGAAGTTGGCAAGCGCATGATAATTGAAATAACCGAAACAAGCGCACTGCGTGACCTTAAGGAAACAGCTTATTTCATAGCAACATTGCAGGATACAGGCTGTATGTTTGCGCTGGATGATTTTGGATCAGGCTACACTTCTTTCAGGCAGATCCGCGCCCTTTCTTTCGATTACGTAAAAATAGACGGCTCGCTGATATCTGACATTGCAACAAACCAGCATAACCGCCTTCTGGTAAAATCTTTGCTGGAATACATGCAGGGACTGAACATCAAGGCAGTTGCAGAATTTGTAGAGAACGGCGAGATTGCCAAGATACTGATGGATTTTGGCATAGATTATATGCAGGGCAACTACTTTGGCCGCGCCGAAGCCGCATAATATTCATTTCATTCAAAAACTTACAACCAAGCCTTGATTGAGCTTATAAAAAAGCATATGCTTTTCACAAGAGGTTTTCCATATGAAGAAGCTCCTTTTACTGATAGCGCTGATATTGCTTATTATCGCCGCACTTTCCCCAATACTTGCACGCAACCTTGCGGAAAAAACAACTGCACCAAAAAAACCTGAATACGCGGAAAAAATAAAAACGCTGGATGAAACACAATATCATATAACCCAGCAGAACGGTACGGAAACGCCATACCGGAACGAATATTGGGATAACAAGAAAGAAGGTATTTATGTTGATGTCATAAGCGGCGTACCTCTGTTTTCCTCTAAAGATAAATTTGATTCGGGCACAGGCTGGCCAAGTTTTACAAAACCGATCGATGATAAAAATATTGCCCACAAAGCCGACAAGACCATGGGCATGACGCGCACCGAAGTGCGCTCAAGCGAGGCAGATTCGCACTTAGGACACGTCTTCAATGACGGCCCGCCAGATAAAGGCGGCATGCGCTATTGCATAAATTCAGGCGCACTACGCTTTATACCAAAAGAAGACCTGCAAAAAGAAGGCTACGGTGAATATTTAAAACTGTTCAATGAAAAATGATCAGTGCGCAGTCTCACGCAGCATAGTTACATCATAACCAAGCTCCCATGCGCGTTTCCATAATGCCTTTTTCTGTTTTTCAGATGGTTTTGCGTCACGCATAAGTATCCATAAATAGCGCCCTGACGGCTCACCTACTATAGACCAGCTATAATCATCGGCACGGTCAAGCACCCAGTAATCACCATAGAACGGCCAGAAGAATGAAACTTTCAATTTCGCATTCTTAGAACCTTCAACTACCTCTGCCTTACCTTCTGCAGTTTCAAGTTCACCGTTAACCGCGCCATGACGGCAGCTGTTAAGTACTTTTATTTTGCCGTCATCACGCTTGGAATATTCGGCAGTCACAGCCTCACAATCTAATTCAAATCTGTTCTCGTAACGGCCGATCTCATACCATTTACCAAGATATTTTTCAGTATCTACGGCTTTTAAAGGCTGCGGCACATTCTTATTTCCAACAGGCCCGCCGGCACAGGCCGCAGCAAGCAAAGCAACTACTAGAAAAGCAAACTTCTTCATTCTATCTCCGGAAAATTTAACAGATAAAATATTTACAGCAGCCTGTATAAATTTCCAGTCATGTCTTTAGACTACTTATTTACTAGAGATTAATTTATATAAATTAGTATGTTGACACTCATACTTAAAATACATTAAGCCTTATGGACTGGAAATTATCCAATAACTAAAACAGAAGGTATCTTATGCCACTTAATGAAGAACTAGCGCTAAACCAGACTAAAGTAAGGGGACAATTCAACAATGGCGGCTTTGTTCCGGTTTTTGCCCTTAGCTCTAATAAGCGCACAAGCAATGTAAGAGACCTGATATACAAAGATACTATTGCCAAGGCCGAAGCCCTTATTGCCGGCGGCGCAACAGTTGTTGAGTTCCTAAACCGCGGTGACGGCCAGCACACATTACATGAATATACAGACCAGCTTCTTGCTGCCATTAAGCACCTTGCCAGAAAACACCCTAATATTTCATTCGGTGTTGGCACAATTGCCAACGCGGAAGTAACTAAGACCGTGGCAACGGTTCTGGCACAACTTCCCATGAAGAACGGCTTCATGGTAACTGCCCATCAGGCAGATGAAGATATGCTAAGCATGGCAAGCAAGCTTGGCGTAACTATCATATCAACAATATCAGGCAGCAAAAGCGTTGAACTGCTTGGCAAAGATGGCCAGCCTACAACTGATTATGCAAAAGCATATACCGTAAAACCCGGCTCAAATAACACCGATGTTATTGATGTTGAATATATGAAGACCATGCGCAGGCACGGCATGAATATATTCAAGATATTCGACGCCGCAAAAATCGGCCAGACCCGCGCAGGCACAAAAGTAAGCGATGATGAAAGAACGCTTTACACGGTAATTGCAACTGCCGAAGCACTTATTGCATCATATGACGGCAAAGCGCCTGATAAAGAGCAATTCTATGTAATGGGCACAGGCGGCCTTAACTTCAAAACATTCCCGCTTGCAATAGCAGCAGCACAAAACCCTGAACTGCAAAAACAGATCTCTGAAATATTGAAAAACCACCCTGATGCAGAGCAGATTCTGGATGTTATTAAACGCACAACCTTCGCAACAGGCGGCACATTCATTACTACAGACTATGATAAAGCAATATCAGCAAGCCCTGCAGATGAAACAGTAGCACAAGTACAGAAAGAAAAACTGGTTTCACTAATGCGTGACTGCAAAATGAACGAGCAGCTTGCTAAGCAAGGTGTAGTAGCAAGCATTGCAGCGGCGCAAAAAGACCCTGCCCTTCGTAAAACGCTTATTATCGGCGAGCCTCTGGAACAATACCACCAGCATGGCGATAAACCAAGATTCTACGTTGGCACGGCAGGCGATAGCTATAACTTCGCAATAACATCTGCCGCCCTGGCAGAAAAATATGGCAACCAGCTTGGCAAGCTATACTTTGCCACAGGCTTTGGCGGCACAGCACAAGAGCCTCACCCTCAGGATGAAGTTTTCATCAACAATCTAAAAGCTAAAGGGATAGATACTAACACATTCTCTACCTTTGACCCTGCGCGCCATGTTGGCAGCTATACAACGCATTATGACGCGGAAGGCAAAGAACCTTTAAAAGGTCAGAATCGCAACAGCTATGACCGTGAAAACGCCGCATCAAGATTCTTCTTCAACAAACAATCAATCAACGCACTGAAGGAAAGAATAATCAGGGAAGGCATTACGCAAATAGTTGCCTCTCATATTTCACTGGGTAACTGCGCAGACAGGGAAAGCCAGCTTGAATTCCTGAACTTTGCAAAACAACATGGCGTAAATGTCCTTTGGGCAGATAACTACCGCACGGCAGTCTGGAAAGATGCGGCAGAAGCGGCAAAATACTCGGCTCTTGCAATGGGCTGCGTGACCGAAGCAATTGTTAGCTTTGACGATGAAAGCAAAATGCATGGTGATAAAAACCCGCATGAAACCGCAAAAAGGATTCTTAGTTACGGCGTACGTGAAGTTACTGTCACCAACGAAGGTAAGGCAGTTGTAGTAGCTACGGCCGCCGAAGGCATAAAAGAAGTTATGCCTGCAACACTGGAAAACACAGAAAAACACACTGCCGGAGCCGGTGATTGCTTTGCGGCTATGTACAAACACCAAAGAACAGCAGGTGTAAACAAGCAGGAATCTGCATGGAATGCAAGCCTTGTGGCAAGACGCGTAATGAGCATGTCTAAAGATAACCTTGACGCAAAAGACCTGCCTGAAAAACTGGGCACGCGCTTTGAGCTTCCGGCTCACCCTGCCGTTGTCTCGGTAAGGTACTTCTACCGCATTGACCCAAAAACAGGCGAGCTTGACCCCGCAGAAGAAAAGATCCTTGAGCAGATCAAAGCCGCAAAAGGCATTCACGGCATAACAACCTCACTGCACTCAAAAGAGCGCACAGAAGCATTTACGGCATGGGAAATAGTAAAACTTATCCGCCATGTTGAGTATAATAAAGTTGATAACGACCCAATTGAGTCATATGCGCAAGATGAAACAGGTGCACTGCAATATCTTGAATGGCTAAGAAGCAATGGCAAGGCAACCGGGCTGACCATAATGAACTTTGAGGATTCCCGCACTGCCAATGAAGTTAAGTACGGCGACGAAGCAACCAGGGATAAGGCAATAGATGTTGAGATAGAAAATTTCCGCGTCTTAAGCGCCTGCGGCATGAATACTGAAGACAGGCCGGGCTTCTGCTACACAACAAACTTCATGACCCCGTTTGACTGGTTCCGCACCGAGATGGATTACGAACTGCCCGACGGCTCAAAAGCTATGGCCATCAAGGCAGAACTTCTGTGCATGTTTGACCGCTACATAGTAAATATTGAGCCTAAGACAAGCGGTTACTACAAACACCACTACTCACCTGAAGTTCTGGCAAAAGCAGAAAAGCTATGGGAATCATTTGCCGAGACCGATCAGGCCTTCCAGAACAACAGGAAGCTTGAATCATTCAAACCTGAAATACAACAATTCATTGCCAGCATGCTTAAAGGCCATGCAGGTTCAAGCGAAGGTAAACAATCTAAATCTACGCTGGAACTATTCCGCGAACAGGTAAAAGACTCACGCTACTTAGGTCAGGACAAGGAAACGGCCTGCTTTGAAAATGACGTGGACGGCAGCAAAGCGCATAACAAAGCACTTCAGAACCTTGAATATTACGCAAAACGCTTAAATGACGGCCAGCAGGCGCTTGGTAACAAGTCTGTTAAATTTGTCCTTCACCCCGATGATACCGCAGATACGCTTGATAACCGCGGTGATCTTGGCGTATTCCGCGTTGTAAGCACGGTTGATGATATTGTTCACCTGTACGAATCGGGCATTGGCGAGAACGCATGCACGGGCTGCTGGGGCTCTGCCCGCGGCGTTGTGCTTGAAGCCGATGTTGCACGCGAGGCAATTGAAAAGATCCGCGAGCTTCATCCGCAGGCGGACCTTACATATTTCATGCCTTTCCTGCATCTTCGTAAAGTTGTTAAGGCCGAGGAAAGCCTTGATACTTACAGCACTAACCCTGCTATCCGCCAGTACCTGCAAAAAATTCAGGCAGATCTTGGCCACACGCCGGGCTCTATTGCTGAACTTCCGCACCATGTGGCACTTACGCCGTTATTCAGGACACTTGAGGTTCTGAATGACAACAACATGCTGTGGGATGTAAGGCCAGACCACACAACCACCCTTCCGTTCCACCTTGATTATACAACCGGAGAGATAAAGGACGAGCATCTTGGCCGCCCCGGTTATGACATCACACGCATAATGTCGGGCCAGCAGATACGCATAATGCTTGATGCCCTGCACAATCTTGAAACATTCAGCGCAAGGGAGTTTGTAAGGCATTTTGAAGATAAACTTTGCAGCTTCGGGCTTGAAAAAGCTGAAAGCTACAAAGATATTCTTGGCTATCTGCGTAATCTTGATTTTGGTATGGCAATGACAGAATACCAGAATGAAAGAGGATTTGAACCTGTGTTCAAAAATCCTGAAGTTGCAAACGGCATTGTTCAGGCAAATGCAGTAAGCTGCAACGTTACCCAGCTAAGCGAGCAGCAAAGGGTTGCAGCTGCACGCAGTGCGGCCGCATAATGGCGCTTAAGCTACAAACATTCGTTTCCCGTCTGGCTATCGCCGGTCAGGTGCCTTTGCATCTGGCCAGCTTCAGGCTAAATGACGGGAAAGATTTTTGGTGCCTGATGCTTTCCCCCCCTGCCCGCATGAAAGAATTTGCCCAGGATTTTGAAACCGCAAACCCCAAACCTACAGATTACGGTCAGGTGCTTTACTCAGGCTTTGGGCAAAACCCGCCTGAATATATACTTAAAAAACTATCTGCCGAATATAAGCTGAAACTAAAAGAAGCAGCTTAAACTATTTGCACAGGCTCTTATTTTCTTCCGTATACGCAATTGTGTTGGCCTTATCTTTCAGGCCAATATAAAAACCCACCAGCTCTGTTTTGCCTTTTGAAAGGTTTTTGCCGCGGTGCCATGTATTTGCAACTTCAACAATAGTATCACCTTTCTTAAACAGCTTGCTTTCGCCGTTCATTTTTTCAACCAGCAGCTCACCTTCCTGCACATAACCCACGGTATTGAACGGGTGGCAATGGTACGGAAGCTCTGCGCCGCCTTCAATCTCCAGCTTTATGGCAGTCACCTGCTCTTCCCCTTTTGGGTACTCAATATGCTGGCCGTCCCAGCTTGTAGTATCAACCGAAAGCGTTTTGAAATCCGCCGCCTGCGCAAGCGGGGCAGTAAAGATGAACATCAAAGCAGGAAGCAGATTTTTCATATTATTTCACAGCCTCTATCATTATCTCAACCGCATAACCGGGGTTGGCAAGCTTAGCCTCAACAGTTGCGCGCGCAGGGCCTTTATTCGGTACAACCCACGCATCCCACGCTTTATTCATTTCCGCAAAACCAGAAATATCGGCAAGCCAGATATTTGCTTTGATGATGCGCGTTTTATCACTTCCGTTAGATTCCAAAAGTACATCTATTTGCTCAAGCACTTCCGCCGTTTGTTCAAATACAGATTTGCCAAGGGTTTTATCTGCAACCACACCCGCTGAATAAATGCGGTCACCCACAATAACGGCCTCGCTCATACGCGCGCCCGGGTCAATTCTTTTAAGCTCAGTCATATATGTCCTTTTAGTTTTTTAAAAGATTAGCCCAGCAGGTAAAGCACTTCAACCTTTTCACGCGCCCACGGCGTTTTACGTAAAAACTTTAAGCTGGAATTGATGCTCGGCTCAAAATTAAAACAACGTATGTTTATACGCCTCCCAAGCTCATCCCATCCATATTCTTCCACCAGAATAGTCAGGATGGTCTTAAGGGTCACACCCTCTAATGTTCTTTGCTGCCTGTCTTTCATTCCATGCCCTTTTACCTCTATTTCCCCAGCATTTAAATAAAAACTTGACATGCAACCATTTGGTTGCATATAATAGGACATGGTTTCTGATCAGGACAAAGTCTTTAAAGCATTGGCAGACACCAGCCGCCGCAAGCTGCTGGACCGCTTACGCAAAAAAGGCGGCTTATCATTGGGAGAGTTGTGCGAAAGTCATGACATGAGCCGTCAGGCAGTAACCAAGCACCTTGCTTTGCTGGAGGCAGCTAATTTAGTTGTCACTAAAAAACAAGGACGCGAGAAGCTTCACTACCTCAACCCTATGCCGATAAGCGAGATATATACGCGCTGGATCGGCAAGTTTGAGCAAGAGAGGGTTCAATCACTTCAAAACCTAAAACAAGCCTTAGAGGGAGATAAATATGAGTAACAACAAACAGGTTTACACAACCTACATCAACACCACGCCTGAAAAACTTTGGGCGGCAATAACTAACCCCGAATTTTCACGCCAATACTGGGGCGGCCACGGAAATGTTTCTGATTGGAAGATTGGCTCAAAATGGCAGCACGAAGACACGGCCGATAACAACGCAGTGCGCATTGCAGGCAAAGTGCTGGAAAGCAACCCGCCCAAACGCCTTGTAGTATCATGGTTCTCGCCATCAAATGAAGCAGATATATCTAAGGTGACCTTTGAGATTCAGCAGGTAGAAAAACTTGTGCGTCTGGATGTTATACATGATGACTTCAAAGCAGACTCTGAAATGGCAGGCCACGTATCAGGCGGCTGGCCGGTTGTAATTTCCAGCCTCAAAACATTCCTTGAAACCGGCAAGCCCATAGACGTCCTTTCAATATTAAAAAGATCCTGCGGCGACAAAGCAGCCTAACAAAAAAGCCCCTTAACCGGGGCTTTTTATTTAAGTGGCAAACATTAACAACCCATTCCTTTTTATAAACACAAGCAAATAGCTCAAAATAGCTATTTCAATCTACTTTCTTTAGTTTCTTCAAAAACTTCTTTTAAAGTTTTTTGCAAACCTTTCGGCTTCCAACCTAGTATACCTTTTATATCCAAAGCAAAGCCAAATCTTTCTATACAAACTCTTCTTTCACGAAAAATTTTTCCATTCTCTTCAATTTCCTCAATCATAGAAACCGTCTGTTCTGTCTGATAAGCGCCAATGCAGATACCTATTATTTCTCTATATCTTTTATCTACACGTTTAACTAACGCAGCCCCACTCATGCATGCTGGAACTTGAAAACTTAACTCAAGTGCTTCTGTATGTGGAGAAAAAAAATCAATTTCATTTGATCTTATATTTCTTTGCACAATACCCTTTAAAACTCTTAAATTAACCCACATAAAATCGTCTTTTTTTACGAGCGCAGTATCTGGATAACCCATAGCTATAATTTCAAGTAATGGCATAGCTGGTTCAGAAGGTGGTAATATACTTGCGTGTGTTTTATACTTGGCATACCCTATAGCCACATCATTATTTTCTGCATACTCAACCTCACTTATTTCGAAACCCTTAATAAGCTCATCCATCGGCAAATCATAAGGTTTAACTCCTAAACCAGCTTTATAATCAGGATTGGCCTTTAAATACTTATTCAACGACTCTATGACATGACGACATGTTAAAAAAGTACCTTTGTTGTCTATAAAAAAACCCGTACCAAAAACTTGTTCATATCGACCTCTTTTTTCATTTTCGACTGAGTATGCAATTACAGGAACAGTAATATCCTGTTCGAATATTATTCGCTTTGACATGAGATTTACTTTTATTTAAATGGCGGAGGGAGTGGGATTCGAACCCACGGTACCCTTGCGAGCACGGCAGTTTTCAAGACTGCTGCCTTAAACCACTCGGCCAT
>CAYVII010000014.1:0-17805 GCA_964451475.1 uncultured Rickettsiales bacterium | reverse complement strand
ATTTTACAACCCAGCCCGAAGCTTCAAAACGTTTTACCTGATCTTCCGATGATGAAAGTTCAATTTTGCCGTCGATGGAAATATTGTTATCATCCCAAAGCACAATAAGTTTATTCAGGCGCAAGTGGCCTGCCATAGAAATTGCTTCCTGCGAAATACCTTCCATAAGGCAACCGTCACCTGCAATAACGTAAGTATAGTGGTCTGTAACTTCAGGGTAACGAGCAGCCAAAAGCTTTTCTGCAAGTGCCATACCAACTGCTGTTGTAATGCCTTGACCCAGAGGGCCTGTTGTAGTTTCTATTCCCTGCGCATGACCATATTCAGGGTGGCCTGCGGTTTTTGCTCCCCACTGGCGGAAGTTTTTGATCTCATCCAAAGTCATGTCTTCGTAACCTGTAAGATATAGCAAAGAGTATATAAGCATTGAGCCATGACCTGCTGAAAGTACGAACCTGTCACGGTCAGCCCAGTTAGGATTTTTAGGGTCAAATTTCAAAAATTGTGAGAACAGAATTGTAGCAACATCTGCCATGCCCATCGGCATTCCGGGGTGACCGGATTTTGCTTTTTCAACTGCATCCATTGAAAGTGCACGAATGGCATTTGACATTTGCACGTAGTTAACTTGCGGTTCAATTTTTGCTGCTGTATTTTTTGTTGAAGATGACATTTTTTTTCTTGCTTTTATTTTAATATAGGTGTTCTCTTATTAAAGATTTTTGAATTTCATTTCCAGTAGAATAATGCAAGTAGCCACAGGAATATTTTATGCAAACGGTTAAAGATTCGGTTACCCAGGAAAGAAATAGGTTAGAGGCAGCCTTCCTTGCCCTTGAAAATTCCATTGAAACATATGTGGAAAAACTTGAGATGCAGGCCAAAAGCAAGGCCCAGAGCCAGTTTTCGGTTTCTCAGGTACCTGCTGCCACACAGTCTTCATCGCCTGCGGCCGGCAACGGCCAAAACGCTGAACTGCTAAGCCAGATACAGGAAATAGTAAAGAGCCATGAACGCAAAATAGTGGAACTGAAAGAGGAAATAGGCCGTCTTTCAGTTGATCTGGTTCGTTTGAAAGAAGAGAACCGCGCACTTAAAGACCAGAACAAACAGGCGGCAGAACTGATTGGTGAAAGCATAACAGCAATAGAAAAACTGGTGGCAGCATGAGCATAGTGAAACTGAACATCAATAACCGTGATTTTGAAGTTGAATGCGGGCTGGGGCAGGAAGATGCGCTGGTAAATCTTTCATATGAGCTTGACCGCCGCATTAAACAGAACGCGCAAATTTTTGGTGATACAAATACAAGCCTTTTATTTGTTATGACCTCACTGCAGTTATTAGATGAGATGTCTGACCTGAGAAACGGTAATGCAACTTCAGCGCCATCGATCAATATTGATGAAGAAATAAGCAAACAGACAATTGCTACTTTAAGCCAGATATCGGGCCGTATTGAGCAAATGGCTGAGATCATCTCTAAAAAAGCAAGCTAATGCTGATATTCGAAGATCTTGCCTGTGCCTATAACAGCAAGGTGATATTTGCTGGTCTTTCCGCAAACATTGAACCTTCAAACTCAATATTACTTACCGGTGCTAACGGTTCGGGTAAAACATCTTTGCTTCGTATGATAGCGGGTTTGCAGGAGCCATGGACAGGTAATGTTGCCTGGGGTGATTACGAAACTGTACGCGAAGCTGTTATGGCCGGCGAGCTTACGGTGAATTATTTAGGACATGACCTTGCAGTAAAGGAAGATCTTACGGTTCTTGAAAATGTGTTTTATTGGGCGGAACTGGCAGGCGAGGCAAAATATGCGCGCTATGCCATAGATTATTTTGGCCTGAAAAAATATGCCAAAACTCCATGCTCGCAGCTTTCCAAGGGCTGGCAGAAGAAAGTTGCGCTTACACGCCTTATTACCTGCGGTGGCGATTTATGGTTACTGGATGAGCCTTTTAGTAATCTGGACAATGAAACCAGCGACCAGCTTTCACAGTTGATTAAAGGTAAGTGTGAGAATGGCGGAATTGCTGTGATTTCAACCCATAGAAATATTTCTGTTGATTTTACCTACAAAATAAATATATCCGACTTCTCGCCATTTGTACCGGATGCTGGCCAATCTTCGGATAATCAGCAAGTTAGGGCTTAGGGACGAACCTAATAGTTAATTTTTGTGCAAATATTTTTATGGCTTTGCGGCAAAAATTATGCTATTATATATAGCTGAAAATTAAGGTTTATTTAATCCGTAGGTTATTTCCGAAGGGTTGCAAAAAGGGTTTGAATTAAAATGGGCGACGAAAAAGTGATCATGCAGCAAATAGATATGCTGCGCGCTGAACATAGATCAATTGACCTTATTATTGAAGAGCTGGAGCTGGCAGGCACAGATATGCTGCGTATCCGTAAGCTTAAAAAGCGCAAACTGGCCATTCGTGACCAGATCTCGATCCTTGAATCGATGCTTCATCCTAACCTTATTGCATAGTAATTTCCTTTCCCTGCTTTTAAGCGGGTTTTTTGTTGCCTTAAATTTTAAGGGGCAGGGCGTTTATTTATGTTGAAATTTAAATAGGCATATATTATTTATCCCCTCCTAATTAGTCGGGGCGTAGCGCAGCCTGGTAGCGCAACTGGTTTGGGACCAGTGGGTCGGGAGTTCGAATCTCTCCGCCCCGACCATTAAAAAAGGGAAGCATTTGCTTCCCTTTTTTAATGGTCTTGACGTAGAGTAAACAGAAACCCGAAGGCGAGGGTTAGGAGGCCCGAGTTAATCTCTCAGCCCTAACTTGCTAGGAATAACATCGTGAAACAATTTTTCCTTATCCCTACAATATTACTTATCATGATCATTGCATTTCTAAGTTGCGTGCACGAACCCAATTATAATTCGGCCATTGATTCATGTGAGGCGGCAAAAGGCTGCTGGAACGCAGAAGAAAAACTATGTGAACGCTGCAAATAAAGCGGCAAATAAAAAAGCGCCCTGAAGAGGGCGCTTTTTATTTTTACGATAAAGCTTATCGATTAAGCTGCCAATTTTAAATTGGTAGCTGAATCTTTGCCGCGATCATTAGTAATATCATAAGTAACGCGTTGTCCGTCACTAAGGTTGTTTATTCCTGCGCTTTGAACTGCTGAAATATGAACGAACACGTCCTTGCCACCCTGATCCGGTGTAATGAAGCCGTAACCTTTAGTTGAATTGAACCATTTTACTGTACCTGCTGCCATGAGAAATCTCCTTTATTGGCGTTTATGAACTGATATGCCAACATTGGAATATAGTACGAAGAATAACTCATAGTTCAAAAATGCTTAAAAGTCAACTGATTATGCAGCCTTCTTTTTTGCGTTATTAATTCCGGCTACAATCAATTGTTTAGCTTCTTCAGTGCCAACCCATTTTGAAACTTTTACCCATTTGCCTTTTTCCAGATCTTTGTAATGTTCAAAGAAGTGGGCCATCTGCTCACGCAGAATAATAGGAAGGTCTTCGTAAGTTTTTACGTCTGTATAGAACGGGTGTAGCTTATCAACAGGTACCGCTACTATTTTTTCATCCTGGCCTGACTCATCTTCCATCAGGATAGCGCCAATAGGGCGAACTGCAATTACTGCACCCGGAATAATGGGGCGGCGGCCAACAACAAGAACGTCAACCGGGTCACCGTCATCAGAAAGTGTATGAGGGATAAAACCATAATTTGCAGGATATACCATTGCAGTATGAAGGAAGCGATCCACATAAAGAGCGCCTGATTCTTTATCAAGCTCATATTTAATTGGTTCGCCGCCAATAGGTATCTCAATTATTACGTTAACTTCTTCAGGCGCTTTTTTGCCTGTAGGTATCTTAGAAATGTCCATTTTGTTATCCTGTAGATTTTATTGAATTGGAGGCGGCCTTTTACAGAATTTCAGCGATTTAATCAATTTTATATTTTCTTCCGGAAACCAGCGCTGAAAAGGCAATTGCCGCGCTTAAAACTGAAAGCAGTATAGGGAGGCCATAAACGCTTGTTAATTCAATGGTTGCGCCGCCTGCAAGAGGGGCGGTAATACCACCTAAAGTATAGCCGAATATTACAAACGCAGTAACGGCGACAAGATCATTTTTGCGGTAAATGCTACCTAGTTTGGTAATTAAAAGCACATACATTGCTGGGCCGAATATCCCCCAGAAAAAGGCGGTTAAAAAAACTATGCTGTTTATTTGCGGCGCCGTGAACAGCAGCAGGTTTGCCGCAAGCAATATCAGGCTCAAGGTAAAATAATGGTTCATTCCCTTATATTTATCTGCCACCCAGCCTATAGGATATTGTATTAGCAGCGCGCCAAATCCAATTGCGGTTGCAATAAGCGGTGCATCTAATTTATTTACTCCGATAGAAATTCCGTAAAGCACACTAACCGGCGTTATACCGTTTTCAAAAAAGCCACCAACAAAAGCGGCAAGTAAAAAGAATTTATGTTTTTTGAAAAAGGCTACTGGTTTTAGGCCTGTTTCTTCTTCTGGATCATAAACCTCTTTAATGTCACGTACCAGAAAGTTCAGGAAGAATGAAACTGTAAACAACGCGATAGCTACATAAAAAGGCGTATTATTTTCTGTACCTGTAAGCAGTAATATTGATGGGCCGATTGCAAGTGATATCCATACTAAACTGCCGTAAACCCCAATGAATTTGCCGCGTTTATCTTCGGGTGCAATTGCATTTATAAATGCTTCGGTTGTAACCCAGCGCGTTGCCCATACAAAGCCTATTAAAAAATGTACAACACACCATACATAATAATTCTGCACATAAAATAGCGTAAACACGTAAATCAGGGAAACTACGCCCGTAAATATATAAGTTCTTCTATAGCCAAATTTTGCGGTGATCTTGGCAACATAGGGTGATGCTATAAGAAGCGCTATCCATGAAAGGCTGTTAAACAGGCCGATTGCACTTTCAGAATGCCCGTCATTCTTAAGCATAAGTGTAAGGAACGGGATAAGCATCGAACCGCCAATGATACCGCAAAGCGTAGAGGCAAGTATCTTAAGCATCATGTTATATTCTGTGCGCATGAGGTTTTATAAACATAAATACACAAGATAAAACACTAATAAAATAAGGAAGGAGCCCTAGGGAGGCTCCTTCCTCTACATCGTCAGGAACAGCGTTAGGATAAACTAAAACGCTAACTACCCATTTTTCCTGAGCGAATACTGCGAATTAACGGTAACGGTACCTGTAGCTTGGCATTTCCCTGTAATCACGGTCATCATAGTAATTATCAAGGTAATCATCGTCATCGTCATAAGAATCGGCGTCGGGGCCGTGGTGATGTGAACCGTCATCATGAGTATGGAAATCTTCATAAAGACGGCGCTTGTTACGATGCTTCGTATCATCGTGGTAATCATAGTTCGGGTCATATTTATCGTAACGCGTACTTGATGTATCCACGTGTGAATGATGTTTATCTGTAGAAGGGTGTCCGCTTACTACGCAGCCTGTAAGGCCTGCGGCAAGAAAGCTGGTAAGTAATAGCTTTTTCATAAATTTCCCGAATATCTGTTGTTACAGAAACAAGGGTGCTATTTTGCGGATAAAGATACCATAAGGAAATAGGCTGCCACATATAGGCATGTTATATATTTAGTCGTAACTAAGCTCTTTTGCTTTGCCGCGGAATACTCTGTAGGCAAATATTGTATATGCCCCGATCGCCGGAACAACCACGGCAGCCCCGACAAATATTATAAGTAGTGATTCAGGTGCGCTTGCCGCTTCCCATATGGTCAGCCTGTCCGGAACGATATATGGAAAGAAGCTGTATGCAAGGCCAAGGAAACATAGAATATATATGGCAACTGCCATCAGGAAAGGACTTATTGCATTCGCGTCATTTTTCTTTGGCATTTTTCTAAGTAACATTTCCATGGCAATGAATAGCATTCCCGTTGCAATCGGAATAGGTGATAAGATCAGAATATTCGGGAAGCTGAACCAGCTTTCGAAGATACGCGGGCTTACCATTGGTGTGGTTACTGAAACTAATGCAACGCCAACCGCAACCAGCCACAGGCAGCGCCTTGCCCAGTAAACTGCACGTTTTTGCAGGGCGCCTTCGGTTTTTAATATCAGCCAGCACGCACCAATAAGTGCATAGCCTGCAACAAATGCCGCTCCGATAAGCAATGAAAATAAATGGCTTATAATTCCACCGGCAAAACCAAGTATGTATTGTCCAAGCATATAACCTTGCGCAACCGATGCAATTACAGAGCCATAAAAGAAAGCTCCATCCCACCAGAATTTATGTTTTGCGTGCGCCTTGGCGCGGAAGTCAAAAGACACGCCACGCAGTATCAGGCCAAACAACATCACTGCAACGGGCAGATATAACGATGTTAAAATAATTCCGTGTGCTTGCGGGAAGGCAACCAGCAATATGCCAACGCCCAGCACCAGCCAGGTTTCATTCGCATCCCAGAACGGGCCGATAGATGATATCATTTCATCCTGTTGTTTTGGCGTGGCGCGTTTTAGCAATATGCCAACGCCAAGGTCATATCCGTCAAGTATTGCATAAACCAGCATGGCTATGCCCATTATCGCGGCAAAGGCAAAAGGTATCCAGTCAGCGCCCGTCATAGTTTCTCCTTCGCTTTTTTTGCGACCGCAGCCGATGAAAATGTTTTTTCATCCAGCTTTTTCTTATGCGCGTTTTTTGCTAAATGGAAAACAACTGCAATATACGCGCATGTCAGTACGCCATACAAGATTAAATACATTACAAGCGTAATACCTACGTTAGAAGAGGTTACAGGGCCAACCGCATCTACTGTTTTTAGTACCCCTTGAACTAAATAAGGCTGTCTGCCAATTTCTGTGGTGTACCACCCTGCAAGTACTGCCGCCCATCCGGAAAACGTCATTAGAACTAAAATTCTTGCCGTAAAATTATTAAGCGTTTTTTTACGCAGAAATTGTACCGAAGCAAACCAGGATATTGCCAGCATCAGCATGCCGATGCCCACCATAATACGGAAAGCCCAGAAAACCGGTGCAACAGGCGGGTGATGCTCAAATTCATTCAACCCTTTTATTTCACCGTCAAAATCATGCGTAAGTATAAAGCTTGCAAGGCCGGGCACCGCAACGGCAAGATCATTACTGCGCGTTTCTTTATTTGGAATTGCAAATAATAAAAGCGGCGCGCTTTTTTGCGTGTGCCATATGCCTTCCATCGCCGCAATTTTTGCAGGCTGGTGCTTAAGCGTGTTAAGCCCGTGCATATCACCGGCAAATATCTGGATAGGTATAAGTATGGCAGCCAGATAAACGCCTGTTTTAAGTGCCGCAATAACAGCAGGTGTACGGTCTTTCCTAAGCCAGCGAAAGGCTGAAAGGCCTGCCACAAGGAATGCGCATGTAAGGCCGGAAGCCAGCATCATATGGGTTAGGCGGTATGGCATTGAAGGGTTGAACACAATTTCAAACCAGTCTGTTGCGTGCGCCTGTCCGTTTATCATTTCAAAACCAACAGGAGTATGCATCCATGAGTTTAAAGCAATTATCCAGAACGCGGAGAATGATGTTCCAAGCGCCACTAAGAATGTTGCAAGGGTATGAATAAAAGGTGAAACACGCCTGAAGCCAAACAGCATTATGCCAAGGAAGGTAGCTTCCATAAAAAAGGCGGTGAGTACTTCATAGGCAAGCAACGGGCCTGCAATATTCCCAACCTTTTGCATAAAGCCCGGCCAGTTAGTACCAAACTGGAATGACATTGTTATGCCGCTAACAACACCAAGCGCAAAAGAAAGGGCAAAAATCTTTACCCAGAACTGGTAGGCTTCTATCCATTTAGTATCACGCGTTTTGTTATAACGCAGTTTGAAGAATAATAAGATCCACGCCAGCGCAATTGTGATGCTTGGGAATAATATGTGGAACGATATATTTGCCGCGAACTGGATACGGGCAAGTGTGAGTGCGCTCTCCATGATGCGCGCAATTTAATACTATAATTCTATTTGTCAAATTGAGTGCTGTCAGATTAGCACAACAATTAAGTTGTCCTGAATTTCAGGTACTTGATGCCGCTTACTACAGTTACTGCTAGTGTAACTGCCGCAATTATACCTTGCATAAGCAGGTTATTTACATCTTCGCCGGTTATTTTTGTGTAAACATATTCAACATAAGAAGGCGGCAACAGCGTTTCACCCTGCAGGCGTTTTATATGCCAGTGCCATTCTGTAAGCGGGCAATAGCCTAAATGGCCCATATAAATGCCAACAACTAGCCATGATATCCACACAATGGATGCCACATAAAAATGCCAGCGCGCGGTTTTAGGTGAGAACGCCCCGAAAAGGATGAATAATATCAGTCCGGAATGTATAACATTCAATAAGATGTCTAATAATGGCCAAAGCATAATTTAACAGTAACAGGTCTTTAAAAACTATTATTTTGCGGCTATATTATAATACATGTCAAAAAAATCGCAACAACCTCTGCTGGATCTGCTGCCGGATGATAATATGCGCCCGCTGGCAGACCGTTTGCGCCCAAAAACTTTTGAGGAAGTTATGGGGCAGGGGCATGTTGTGGGGCATGATGCGCTATTCCGTCAGATGCTGGAAAGCGGTACGCTTCCCTCAATTATTTTCTGGGGTCCTCCCGGCTGCGGCAAAACAACAATTGCCCGTTTGATAGCGGAAAAGATAAAAGCCAACTTCGTGCAGTTCTCGGCAATCATGCATGCCACTGCAGATTTGCGTAAAGTTTTTGAACAGGCTGAGATTGATAAAGCAGCAGGAAAACGCACGATATTGCTAATAGACGAAATACATCGTTTCAATCGCGCCCAGCAGGATCTGTTCCTGCCGTATGTTGAGAACGGTACGGTAATTTTAATTGGTGCTACCACTGAAAACCCAAGCTTTGAAATAAACGGCGCTCTTCTTTCACGCTGTAAGGTAATAGTTTTGAAACGCCTTGAAAGCGCTACATTAAAAGAAATCCTTGCCCGGGCTGAAGAATATATGGGCAAGCCGCTACCGCTTACCGATACCGCAAAAGATACTCTTGCCGCGCTTGCAGATGGTGACGGCAGATATTTGCTGAACATGGCGGAAGAATTATTCAACGTAAAAAATACGCTGGATGAAAATACTTTGGTTGAGCTTATTCAAAAGCGCGCACCGCTTTATGATAAATCTCAGGAAGGGCATTATAATTTAATATCGGCACTGCATAAATCTCTGCGCGGTTCCGATGTTCAGGCAGCATTATACTGGTTCGCCAGAATGCTCGACGGCGGCGAGAACCCGTTATATATAGTGCGCCGCCTTATCCGTTTCGCCAGTGAAGATATCGGTATGGCAGACCCTAACGCACTTACGCAGGCAATTGCCGCACAAACAGCATACGAGGCTCTTGGCAGCCCAGAAGGTGAGCTTAATATCGCCCAGCTAGTTATTTATTTGGGTACCGCGCCAAAATCCAACGCGCTTTACACGGCGTTCGGTAATGCAATGCGCGATGCTAAAAAACATGGCTCACTTATGCCGCCAAAACATATTCTGAATGCGCCAACCAGGTTGATGCAGGAAGAGGGCTACGGCAAAGGCTATGTTTATGACCCCGATACTAAAGACGGTTTCTCAGGGCAGGATTACTTCCCCGAAGAAATGGGCAGGCGCGAATATTATAAACCGTTTGAACGCGGCTTTGAGCGCGATATTATAAAACGCCTTGAATATTGGGATAATCTCAGGAAGAAACTAAATTAAAACGTGTAAGCGTTGAATTTAAAGCCGGCAAAGCAAAAGCCGCTTGCATAAATTTCAGGCACGCATGTTCCGTAAACGCCAAAACGCTGATAGTTAATTTCTAAAGTAGGATAAGCAACCGGAATGAACTCATCTTTATCACGCTTGCCTTTTTTCGGATATCCGTTCTGCGCGCCGGCCATTAAACCCACTGAAACCTTCCAGTCTTCGTCAAGAGCCCATTTATGCTTAAGGTTAGCTGTAATAAGGGCAGAGTCATTATTAAGGCTGTTCTTCATATACTGGCCGGCAATACCCCAGTATGTGCCGCTGGTGCGGTAAGAATCGTTCCAGCGGGATTCGTACTCAAGGCCAATATTATTATGTACCTCATTATAATCACGCCCACCGCTGCGCTCATCAAAATGGGCGCTGAACCCGCCAAGGTAAACATTTATATTATCTTCCGCCTGTGCAGCCGAAGAAGCTAAAATTGCAAATGCCGTTATAAGTGCTTTTTTCATAAAAACATTTATGCCTTGGCCATTATAAAAATCAAGAGTTTGCTAACAGGCGGCAATTTTGTTATAGCCTATGGCAGGTTATATGGCACAAAGTGGCACCATAGAAAAACGGAAAGTTTTTTATCTTGGCGGGTTTGATCCGCGCGGGGCTGGTTTCTATTACGGTCTTTATAAAAAAGAGGCTGAAAATTACAGCAAAAGGACAGGCATAGAAGTTGATGTAACCAAACGCAAAAAAAGCGGCACTAATTACAGCTGGAAAATTAGGGCTGAAGATACAAAAACTGATTATGAATTTTTGAAATGGGATGATATCGTTCGTAAAAACTGGTCAAAAAACCCGGTCCTGCTATACTTAAAAGCGTTCCGTACTTATTTTTATTATTTGCTAAGCGGTACGGTAAGCAGTGCCTATAAAATTGCGTGGGAGCCTGTTTTAACATTTATCTATCCGCTGCTATTGATAGCATCGGTAATATTATCATCTTTTACGGCTGGTTTTGCGGCTTACCGGTTAAGCCCTATTGCGGCGCCGTTTGCTGCATTGGCAGTTTTATATTTAGCTAATCTAAAACTCACAAAATCTAATGCATACTGGCTTATGCAGCTTTATAATTATACACATGACTTTGCAGGGCGTGATCATACGGAATTCAAAAACCGTATGAATGAATTTGCAAAGCTGGTTGAAAAAGATCTGGCCTCTGAAGATTATGACGAAGTAATTTTATCTGCGCACAGTAACGGTACAATATGCCTCATGCATGTCCTGCCGGAGCTTAGTAAAAGTCCGCATTTTAAAAAACTGAAAGTCCTGACTTTAGGCCAAATAGTTCCTCTGCTTAGCCTTCTGCCTAAAGCAAAAGAATTCCGGAAACTTGTCAGGGAAACCTCAGGTTATGATATTTTCTGGCTTGATGTTACAGCTCCGTCTGACGGTGCGTGTTTTGCTTTCACTGGCCCTTTTATTGGTGTTTGCCCAAACCATAATAGCAGGCTAAAGCTTATATCGGCACGTTTCCATAAAATGTTTGATGCTGAAAAATATAACCGTGTAAAGCGTGATAAGCGCCAGACGCATTTTTTATATTTAATGGCGGCAGATAATAATACGGAATATGATTATTTTGCTATAACTACAGGTAATATTAGCTTGGAAAAAAGATTTGCAGATGTTCCCGTAGTGACCCCGCGGAAAAAAGTAAAAAGTAAAAAGTAAAAAGTAAAAAGTAAAAAGATCAAGATGGCTGCATGACAGATTTCATTCCACCATATCCGGCTCCAAACAAAAGTAAGGCATCTTACATCAAGCGCTTCTTCAAAAGCCGCAATTCATGGATTCATACATTATTCGCCAAAAGCTATAGCATGAAGCTTGGGCATGTGCGCTTACCGGGTTTGAATGTTTTTATGCCGGTGGAAAGCTCGCTCGTAAAACGGGTGCTGGTAGATGAATGGAAAGAATTTCCAAAACATCATAATATTGAAAAAGCGCTAAAGCCGCTTTTGGGCGAAGGTATACTTACCAATAACGGTGAAAAATGGCGCAGGCAAAGGGCTATGATAGATCCGGCATTTGCACATACACGTCTGGAAAAAGCATTCCCGCTAATGAATGCGGCTGTAGAGGATATGCTGGCAAGGCTAAAAGTACATGATGAAGCAAAGCCTTTACATGTTGATTTAGAAATGACCCATGTAACGGCTGATATAATTTTCCGCACTATACTTTCGCATACTTTAAATGCGGCAGAGGCAGAGGAGGTATTTTCTGCTTTCCATGATTTTCAGGAGTCCATGCAGCGCGCAATGGTTTTGAATACTTACAAGCTTCCTTCCTTCCGTGATAAAAAAGCAGGTGAAAGGGCAGCGCGGCGTATCCGTTCGGTGTTCGCTACTATAATAAAAAAGCGTTATGATGCTTATAATGCGGGAACAGACACCGAGAACCGTGATATTCTCTCGGCGCTGATGATCGCGCGTGATGCCGAAACAGGTCAGGCATTTACTTATGAAGAGCTGGTTGATCATGTCTCCGTGTTATTTTTAGGCGGGCATGAAACGGCGGCAAGCTCTCTTACCTGGTGCATGTATCTAATTGCTTCGTGCAAAGATACCCAAGACCTGATGCGTGCAGAAATAGAAGGAATAACAGCGGGGCAGGCTGTAAATTACGAGCATATAAAGAAATTCAAATTCACAATTGATGTTTTTGCCGAGGCGCTGCGTTTATATCCTCCAATAGGTTTTTTCCTGCGCGAAAGTACGCAGGATTGTGAGATGCGGGGGAAGAAAATAAAAAAAGGGGCAATGGTTTTAGTTGCTCCATGGCTTATTCACCGCAATAAAGACCAGTGGAAAGATGCTGAAAAATTCTGCCCATTCCGCTTTAAAGATAAAGAATCTGAGGGCTCTATCAAAAATTCTTACATTCCTTTTGGGGCAGGGCCACGCATTTGCATAGGCAAGGGTTTTGCCAATCAGGAGGCAATACTCATACTTGCAAATTTGGTGAAGAATTTTGAATTCACCGTAACTCCCGGCCATGTACCGGAGCCAATCGGCCGCGTAACCATCCGCCCGAAAAACGGTGTTATGCTGCAAATAAAGAAAATATCTTGATTACTTTTCTTTCACGTAAACCAGCTTTTGCGTGGTGCCTATATTGATGTCAGCCTTTTTAAATTTCTTTACAATACTGCTCATTACTTCGCTAATAGGGAACATACGGCCTTCGCGCACATCTTCCACCCAGAAATATAAAAATACCATAACGCCGTCATTAGTAAGTTCGCGCACATAGCAGTTCGGCACGGGGTCTTTTAATGTTTTCGGGTATTCTGCCGCTGCTTCCAGCATCAGCTTCATGGCCTTTGCCACATCCGCGTCATAAGAAAGAGGGAGCTTTACTTCCAGCCTGCCTTTTTTATGCGAGTAGGTTACGTTGATAACTTTGTTTATAACCAGCTCTTCATTAGGTATCAGAACTTCCTTGCCTTCCCCCATCTGCACCAGCGTAAAGCGCGCGCGTATCTCCTTAACAGTGCCAGAAGTGCCGTCTTTAAGCTCAATAATGTCGTCGGTCACAATTGATTTTTCAAACAACAATATTAATCCGCTTATGAAGTTGGATGTGATTTTCTGCAAACCAAAACCTAGGCCGATACCAAGTGCACCGCCAAATATAGCCAGCGAACCTGTATCAATACCAACAAATGAAAGTCCTATCATGAAGGCCAGCACATAAACAAATATCTGCCAGAACTTGGAAATAAGTGCCTTGTTGGCTTTGGTTATGCCCTTAAACTTTTTAATGCGGGATTCGCCGAAGCTGGAAATTACGTCCGCTGCCCATACGGTAACTATCAGGGCGAGTACCGAAAGCAGCAGTTGATACAATGAAAATTTAAGTTTTCCTGCCTTAAATGTCAGCTCGGGACTATCTAAAAACTTAACTGCAGGCTCCAGATGTCCTATATAGTTCAAATAGATAAGGCTGCAAATAACAAAGAATGTCAGCCATTTTACATAAAAGAAGATTTTAACACTTTCGTCATGTTCCTGTATCATGCAAACCTTAAGAAAATAATTTATTATTGGTAGCTGGTATAGTATACAGAAAACATAAAATTTTGATATCGAATTATGACAAAGAACAGCACAGCAAAAAAGACCGAAACTAAAGACCACGCGCTTACAAAAGAAAAACTGATGAAGTTTTACTATGATATGCTTCTGGTGCGCCGCTTTGAGGAAAAAGCAGGCCAGCTTTACGGTATGGGTCTTATAGCAGGCTTCTGCCATCTTTACATAGGGCAGGAGGCAGTTGTGGTAGGCATGCAGAACGTGCTTGTAAAAGGTGATAGCACTGTAACTTCTTACCGTGATCACGGTCATATAATTGCTTCGGGCATTGACCCTAAAGAGGCTATGGCGGAACTTACAGGCCGTGCAACAGGTTGCAGCCGCGGTAAGGGCGGTTCAATGCACATGTTCAACACTAAAGATAATTTCTACGGTGGACACGGTATTGTTGGTGCGCAGGTACCAATTGGTACCGGTCTTGCATTCGCAAATAAATACCGCAAAGACGGCAAAATTGCCGTTACATATCTTGGTGATGGCGCAATCAATCAGGGTCAGGTTTATGAAGCATTCAACATGGCAAAACTTTGGAATTTGCCGGTGATTTATGTTGTAGAAAATAACGAATACGCAATGGGCACGGCAGTAAAACGCAGCTCATCAACGGTTGAGCTTTATAAGCGCGGCGTATCATTCGGCATCCCGGGTGAACAGGTGGATGGCATGGACGTTATTAAAGTTTACGAAGCCGCGCAAAAAGCCGCTGAATATGTTCGCGCTGGCAACGGCCCGATAATATTAGAGATGAAAACATACCGCTACCGCGGCCACTCAATGTCCGATCCCGCAAAATACCGCAGTAAAGAAGAGGTAGAAAAATATAAGCAGAAGCACGACCCGATCGAGCGCCTCCGTGCCGAAATTGAAAGCCGCTTCAAAGTAAAAGAAGATGAGTTCAAGAAAATTGATGCTGAGATAAAAGAGATCATCAAAGAAACCGAAGAATTTGCCCGTAACAGCCCGGAGCCCGATGAAGCAGAACTTTGGACAGATGTTTATAACGAGAAGTAATTATGGGGATTGGCAGCTCTATAAAAATACTGCTTAAAGCTGCCGCCGTTAATTACGTTATATTGCTGCTATTATTCATCATCATGTTTTTTATTGATGAGCAGAGCCGCTCAACTTCCGCACCCGATGATATGGGCGGAGTGTTTTACGTAATAATTTATTTTACTGCTTATTACTGGATAATCGGCGGTTTTATTTATCTTACCCTTGGCCTTATATTGCACCGCCTGATGCTGAGCCTGCAGGCTTTTGAAATAAAGCACATGCGCAATTTTGCGCTTGTTACTGCGGTTTGTTTTTCATTCCCCGTAATATTTTTAGGCGGAATAATTGAAGCGGCGGTAAGCTTTATAGTAAATAGCCTGTTTATTTACTTCACGGCATGGCTGGTGCGCCGTTTTACGCTTAGGAAATTATCAAATAGCAAGAAATAACCCGCTACTTGCCACTCGCTACTCGTAACTAATCAATGCTTAAAAATAAAATGGCGGCTGCAATAAGGGCAGGTCATTTTTTTATTTTCTTCCATTTCAAGAAAAACGCGCGGGTGGCCCAGGTCACTGCCTTGGCAGGCAACTATTTCCTGATCGGTAAAGAAAGTATCCGCCAAATCAGGATGCGGCACTAGAATTTGCTGTGTCGATGTTTGTGCCATATTTATAAAGCCAGTTCTGGTTAGTTTTTTGCGTGCCTTCAAAGCTATTGATTTGGTCCTTACGTTCAAGTGTTAAACCAATATCATCGAGTCCGTTAAGCAGATTATGCTTAGATGTTGCATCAACTTCAAATGCGATCTCAGTATTACCAAAGCGTACTTTCTGCGCCGGTAGGTCAATTTCAACCTGTTCGCCGCGTTCTGCAACTTTAATTATCTGGTCAACATCTTCCTGCGGCAGGCGGATAGGTAGCATGCCGTTTTTAAAGCAGTTATTATAAAAAATATCAGCAAAGCTTGGCGCAATGATGCAGCGAATACCAAAATCATTCAGCGCCCAAGGGGCATGCTCGCGTGATGAGCCGCAACCAAAATTATCGCCCGAAACCAGGATCTGCGCTTTTGTATATGGCTCTTGGTGAAGCACGAAATCTTCAATCTTTTTACCGTTGATATCATAACGCATCTCAAAGAAAAGCCCTTCACCAAGACCCGTACGTTTTATCGTAGTCAGGAATTGCTTAGGGATGATCATATCCGTATCCACGTTCTGGATATTTAAAGGGGCGGCGATTGCTTTTAATGTTGTGAATTTTTGCATATATTTTATCCTATTCGCATCTAGCAAAACTGCATATTGTTATATATTGAACTGAGTGAAAAAAGAATAATAAAGTTGCTGTGAAAATAGCTAAAGATATTAGTCCAGGAGCTTTAATTTTATCTTTTACAAGGCTGCTAACTGAAAGAATTAGGCCAATATAAAATAGTATTACACATATTTGTGGGAACGAGCTGCGGATTTCGTAAATACTAAAACATAACACAGTAATTACTAGGCTAAGTAGACTCAAAATTCCAAATTTAGCTGTTCGGAGATTCATTAAATGAACTCCCTCACATCTGCCAAAGTTCCTTTAATTGCTGCCGCAGTTGCCATTGCTGGCGAAACTAAGTGCGTGCGGCCGCCGCGGCCTTGGCGGCCTTCGAAGTTGCGGTTGCTGGTGGAGGCGCAGCGTTCGCCATTCTTTAATTTATCGGCGTTCATGGCAAGGCACATTGAGCAGCCCGGTTCGCGCCAGTCAAAGCCTGCTTCGATGAAAATTTTATCTAAGCCTTCTTTTTCCGCCTGTTCTTTAACCAGGCCAGAGCCGGGAACTATCCACGCTAAAACTGTGCTGGCAACTTTTTTGCCTTTGGCGATTTTTGCAACTTCGCGCAAGTCTTCAATACGGCCATTTGTGCATGAACCAATAAATACGCGGTCAATTTTAACATCGGTAAGTTTTTCGCCTTCGTTCAAGCCCATATATTCAAGGCTGCGCTTAACAGCGGCGCGGCGGTTCTCATCATCAAAATCAGAAAGGCGGGGCACAGTTGCGGTAATTGGCGCAACGTCTTGCGGGGAAGTTCCCCACGTAACTTGCGGGGCAATATCAGCAGCATTTAACGTTACAACCGTATCAAAATGTGCACCTTCGTCAGTTTTCAGCGTTTTCCAATATGCAACAGCTGCATCATAATCAGCCCCTTTCGGAGCCATCGGGCGGCCTTTGATATATTCAAAAGTTTTTTCATCCGGCGCAATCAAACCAGCGCGTGCGCCAGCCTCAATTGACATATTGCAAACCGTCATGCGGCCTTCCATAGAAAGCCCGCGGATAGCTTCACCAGCATATTCCATTACATAACCGGTACCGCCTGCAGTACCGATCTTGCCGATCACAGCAAGCGTAATATCTTTCGCAGTAACACCAACCGGAAGCTTGCCATCAACCTTGATAAGCATGTTCTTCGCTTTTTTCTGGATAAGCGTCTGCGTAGCAAGCACGTGCTCAACTTCACTCGTGCCAATACCAAACGCAAGCGCACCAAATGCACCATGCGTTGAAGTGTGGCTGTCACCGCAAACGATCGTCATGCCCGGCTGCGTCATACCTTGCTCAGGGCCAACAATGTGAACGATACCCTGACGTATGTCTAAAAGAGGGAAGTACTGGATGCCGAATTCTTTACAGTTATCTTCAAGGGTCTGTACCTGCGTGCGCGCAACTTCGTCTTTAATGCCGGTTTTACGGCCCTCAGTCGGCACGTTATGGTCGGCAACTGCAAGAGTTGCATCGGGTCGGCGAACCTTACGGCCGCTAGCACGAAGACCCTCAAATGCTTGCGGCGAA
>CAYVII010000013.1:0-18717 GCA_964451475.1 uncultured Rickettsiales bacterium | reverse complement strand
CACGCGTAAAAATGATCCTTGAGCCTCTTGAGGCCGGTAAAGGTGTCTTTAAGGCCCGCGATAGCAACGATGTCGCCAGCGAAAGCTTCTTTGATATCTTCACGGTTGTTTGCGTGCATAAGAAGCATACGGCCAACGCGTTCTTTTTTATCTTTAGTAGAGTTTACAGCGTAAGAACCTGCTTCAAGTTTACCTGAATAGATACGAACGAATGTAAGTGAACCTACGAACGGGTCATTCATGATCTTGAATGCAAGGCCGGAAAATGGCGCAGAGTCATTGCAAGGAACGTCGATCTGAGTTTCGGCATCATCAGGAGTTGTAGCTTTAATAGCAGGAACGTCTGTAGGAGCCGGAAGGTAATCAACAACCGCATCAAGCATTGGCTGAACACCTTTGTTCTTGAAAGATGAACCGTTAAGTACATGAACGAATTTGTAACCGATTGTACCTTTACGGATGCACGCTTTAAGCGTTTTCATGTCAGGCTCAGTACCGTCAGTCAGGAATGCTTCCATAGCGGCATCATCCATCTCAACAGCAGTCTCAACTAGCTTAGCGCGAAGCTCGGCAGCTTTGTCTTTAAGTTCAGCGCGGATCTCGCGTTCTTCGAAAGCAGCACCCAGCTGGTCACCAGACCAAACGATCTCTTTCATTTTCACGATATCAAGAACGCCTTCGTATTTATCCTCAGAACCGATAGGGTAGTTGATGATTAGAGGAACAGTACCAAGACGGTCAATCATCATAGAAACGGTACGGTCAAAATTAGCGCCCGTACGGTCCATTTTATTTACGTAGCAGATACGAGGTACATCGTATTTATCAGCCTGGCGCCATACTGTTTCAGATTGAGGTTCAACACCTGCAACCGAGTCAAATACTACAACAGCACCGTCAAGAACACGCATAGAACGCTCAACTTCAATAGTGAAGTCAACGTGGCCTGGTGTATCAATGATGTTTACGCGGTAAGCCTGTTTATCATCCGGGCCAATCCATTGGCAAGTAGTAGCAGCAGAAGTGATTGTGATACCACGTTCTTGCTCTTGTACCATCCAGTCCATAGTTGCAGCGCCATCATGCACTTCACCTATTTTGTGAGATTTACCTGTGTAATAAAGGATACGTTCAGTAGTAGTTGTTTTACCTGCGTCGATGTGAGCGCAAATACCAATGTTCCTGTATCTTTCTAGTGGAGTAGTACGAGCCATTTTATAAGTTCCGTGTTTCTAGTTTCGAATATTGATTGATTACCATTTGAAGTGGCTGAATGCGCGGTTCGCTTCTGCCATTCTGTGTGTGTCTTCGCGTTTTTTAACTGCAGTACCGCGGTCTTGGATAGCATCAAGGATCTCGGCAGCAAGGCGTTGACCCATAGTTTTGTCTGAACGGCCACGGGCGCCAAGAACTAACCAGCGAAGGCCAAGCGCTACAGAGCGGCGGTCAGAAACTTCACATGGAACCTGGTAAGTTGCACCACCAACGCGGCGAGAGCGAACTTCAATAGTAGGACGAACTTTATCAAGCGCTTCTTTGAAAACTTCAAGCGGGTTACGCTTAAGTTTTTCTTCAACGATTGTAAGAGCGCCGTAAACGATGCTTTCAGCAACTGACTTTTTACCGCGTTCCATTACACAGTTGATAAGCTTTGTAAGTGTAACGTTGTGGTATTTTGCGTCAGGGTTAACTACGCGTGTTGCAGCTTTTCTTCTTCTCATGACTAATTCCTATTTATGAGTGTATTAAAAATTATTATTTCGGCTTCTTCGTACCGTATAGTGAACGACGTTTCTTACGGTCTTTCACGCCCTGAGTATCTAGCGTACCGCGAAGAATGTGGTAACGAACACCGGGCAAGTCTTTCACACGGCCGCCACGGATAAGAACAACTGAGTGCTCCTGAAGGTTGTGGCCTTCACCGGGGATGTATGAAGAAACTTCAAATTTGTTTGTAAGACGAACACGGGCAACTTTACGAAGTGCTGAGTTCGGTTTTTTAGGAGTTGTTGTGTAAACGCGAGTGCAAACGCCACGTTTCTGAGGGCATTCTTGCATTGCAGGAACTTTATCTCTGCTGGAAAGAGGACGGCGCGATTTACGAACCAATTGGTTTATTGTAGGCATCTCAATTTTTTCCGTTTGTTTATCGACCAAACTAGTATTTCCAGGCCGTTTTTGCGGGGAGGAAATGCTCGAAAGTCATAGTTAAACTTGTCTAAAAAGGGAACAGATTCCCAATTCAGGGACGCGCTTTATAGGGGTGTGAGCCCATATAGTCAAGCCCTTTTTTTACGATTTCTTTATTATATTTTTGAGTGTAGCTTTATATTCATCATGATGAATGAATTTGATACCGCGAATCTGATAAACATTTCTATTGTTTTACTCATTTTTGTCCTTGGAATGCTTAGGTTTGGGCGTTCCCGGCTGGCTTCCAGCTTTAAGATGCTTTTATGGTGGGCGGTTATCATACTTGTAGTGACTGCGGCCTATAGTTACTGGCCCGATTTCAAGAAAACCGGCCTTTATGTTTCACTGGTTCCGGGGGCGGTTATTACCAATAGCGAAGGGGAAATTGAGCTAAGAAAGGCAAACGACGGCCATTTTTACATGGATACTACCGTAAATGGGGCAAATATTCGCTTTATGATAGATACCGGTGCCAGCGACATAGTCCTTTCAAGAGATGACGCAATCAAGGCCGGTATTGATGTTAGTACATTGGAATATAACAGGTTTTATTCAACTGCAAATGGCACTACCCGCGGTGCTTCTGTGAAAATCAGCTATCTGGAGGCAGGGGAGTTCAGGATAGATGACTTCTATGCCTCGGTAAACGAAGGACAGCTGGATAATTCTTTGCTGGGGATGACCTTTTTAAGCAAATTCAGCTCTTATAGGGTAGAGGGCGACAGGCTTTTGCTTAAACGTTAATATTTGTTGATAAGATGGATTCCAGGCCCCTTACAAAGCGCGCCACGAAGCAGACTAAACCCCGGAAGCTTTTCTAGGCCGGAATGAGCAGCTGAGGCTGAATATAAAAAGCCTACTTGTCTTAGCGCAGCTTAATATTCTTCTATTTTCTTTTTGACTTCATCGGGCGGCTTTTTCCCCCAGCCGCTGAACAGAACTTCGCCATATTGCTCAAGATCAATGGAATCCTGTTTCAAAGCGGTTTTGTACTGTTCAAAAAGTTCGGGCTTTAAGCGTATATACCACCATGCGTCCTGACCCTGATCTTTGCCGGTAACAAGGCGTAAAAGCTCATCCCGGGACTGAAGAAGTTTTTCAACAAATGACATGCATCAGCTATACAGCTAGGCATGCGACATTTCAACTGTGTTACCGCGTGCTTTTTCATCCTGCGCGTTTGTAACCTGTTTTGCCTTTGGCGCAAAAGCTTCCTGTAAAAATTCAGCCGATGCTTCGGGCAGCATAAGTGATTTAAAATCTTCCGCGCGTTCAGGATATTTTTCTGCAGCTTTTGCCAGTGTCTGGTTCATGTTAAGAATACAGTCACGCTCCTGCACGGTGAGGTTTTTATCAAGCAGCAGATCCAGTCGGGTTTTTGCGGAATTGTAAGCGGTTGCTGCATTATAGCTGCTCGGTAAATTGTCCAGTGCATCTTTTATCTTATCGGTATCTGTAAGCACTGAAGTGCCTATACTGCGCATATTTCCCCTTATGCGGCATAATGCTGAATTAAGGTTGTCACGCAGGGCAACAGGATCTTCACCTGTATTTTTCGCATATTTACTAAAATCCTCATGCTTCATGTCCAGCATTTCTTTCAGGGTGCAGGCCATGCCCAGGTTTGTCGAGAGCAGGCCTTTTGCATCATACATTCCCGGCTGCAGAAGGTTCAGAACCGCGCTTTTTGCACCATGACTGAATTCTTTTGAAAGCAGATTAAAATTTTCCTGTATAGCTTCATCGGTGGCTCCCAGAGCCACTTTTGCTATTTTCATGTTTAGCTTTCCGTGCAGTTTTATTGTCTGCGCAAGCTCTGCATCGGCTGCAACTGCTTCTGATCTTAAAATGTCTGATTTTGGTTTTAATATATCGCGCTGAACTATCACGTCTCGGCTAAAACATTTATGTGCCTCGGCTAAAAGTTCTAGTGGGGTAAATTCCTGCGCCCATGATTTTATTTTGGCATAAGGTATAGTGTTCCTGCTGCCGTTGCCATGATTGTAAGGGTCTTTATCTTTACCAAGTAATATTATGCCCGACTTGGAAATAGCGCTGTTCGCGGTTTTTTCGGGAAGTAACTTTGCCAGGTCATCCAGTTTTTTCAGTCTTGCCTTATCGCTACTGTCAAGATCGCTAAAACTGTTGCCCTTTTCCTGTATTACTTTCAGGCTGTCCTCAACTATACGCAGTGCAATCAGCTGCTCGGCAGTATATCCTGTCTTTATTGCATCGATCTCTGCCTGAAAAAGAGCAGATGAAATATCTGCCTGCCTCAGCATATTCTGCATGGAATTATACTGTGCCTGCTGCTCAGGAGTAAAAGAATTGCCGTAACCTTGTATAGAGGGTGTTTTCAGCGCTACCTGCGGTGTAAGTGTGGTTATTGGCTTGCCTATATCTTCAGGTTTTCCGTCGCGTATCGTAAATGAACCGGTCATCAATTCCCTAGATGGTTAACAGATGTTAATATAATCCATTAAGGGGTTGATTTACAAGTTAAATATTTGTGACTTAAAGCTGTTTTGCATTATTTTGCAAATGCTTACGGGCGGCTGTTAGGCTGCTGGTTAATTGGTTCTGCCGGCTTTTGGATTGTTGGTGCAGGTATAGCGTTAGGCGTTGGTGCAGGTATCATGGAAGGGCAGTTGCGAAGCTCGTTGGAAAGAGTGGCAATATCCTGGCTATTGTCAGTATATGGCTTCATTGCAAACTGCAGGTCATCTTTTGCCGCTTCAAGATCTTTCCATATAGGAAGCTGTCGGAATGCGGTATATGAGAATGTTTCCGTGCTTGGCAGCATTTTAAGCATGTAACCAATAACAAGGTTCAGCTTATCATCAGTGCTAAGGCTGGTATCTTCAAGGTCTTTTGCGATCTGTTCTTTATATTGTGACGTGAGCAGAACTTTACCCATTTCAGCCGTGCCTGCATCAGATGCAATATATTTGCCGATATGAGTGGTTTTATAATATTCGTTTGCTGAAAGCAGATGGTCTTCCGGAACTTTCTGCGTAATTACTTTAATTACATTCTGGCGGGATTTCTCAAGCGCTTCTCTGCTTTGTTCAATTTCCGCTTCAAGCTTGTCGGCAATATCAATTGCGCATTTGTCTTTTGTCTGCCTTAGCCTTTCATTGTTCTTTTTTATGTAGTTTTCAGCATATGTAAAACCTGATCCGATGATCCAGTAGTTATACATGTAGAATTCGGAAGCGGTCTCGGGGTTTGAGATGCGCGGAAGCTCTTCCTCTTTCTTACCGCAAGATATGATTGCAAGGACACATAAAACAGGAAGGAATTTGTTCATGTGTCTTTTCATCTTATGCCGCCTTTTCAACTATCATTTTTTTGATGTTTGCTATCGCTTTCGCAGGGTTTAAGCCTTTAGGGCAGGCTTTAGCGCAGTTCATTATTGTATGGCAGCGGTAAAGCTTGAACGGGTCTTCAAGTTCATCAAGGCGTTCCTGTGTAGCATCGTCACGGCTATCTGCCAGCCAGCGGTAAGCTTGCAGTAATATTGCAGGGCCTAAATATTTATCAGAGTTCCACCAGTAGCTTGGACATGAGGTAGAGCAGCATGCACAAAGGATGCATTCGTACAAACCATCGAGTTTTTCACGGTCTGCGGGGCTTTGCAGACGCTCAACATTCTCAGCCGGAACATCGTTTGCACGTATCCATGGCTTGATAGACTCAAGCTGGCGGTAGAAATTTGTAAGGTCCGGCACAAGGTCTTTAACAACATCCATGTGCGGCAGAGGGTAAATTTTTGCGTCACCTTTAATATCTTCAATTGCTTTTGTGCAGGCAAGCGTATTAGTGCCGTCAATATTCATGGCGCAAGAACCGCAAATACCTTCGCGGCAAGAGCGGCGGAAAGTAAGTGTAGAATCCATTTCGTTCTTGATCTTTATAACGGCGTCAAGAACCATCGGGCCGCATTTATCAAGGTCCACTTCGTAATTATCAAGGCGCGGGTTGCCTTCACCTTCCGGATCCCAGCGGTAAACCTTGAAATTCTTTGTACGTTTTGCGCCCTCGGCAGCTTTATACTGCTTGCCGTTAGGGTCCACTTTTGCGTGTTTAGGTAATGCGAATTCAACCATAATGAGTTCTAAATAAATCCAAACAAATTGGCGGTCAAGTGACTATTAAAAGAGAATGATTCTCAAGTTGATAGTATGTTATTCCCTGATAGGCAAAAATACGCTAAAGGTACTGCCTTCGCCAACTTTACTGACTATTTTAAGTAGTCCGCCATGGCGGTTAAGCGTATGTTTTACAATGGCAAGTCCTAGGCCCGTACCGCCAAGCTTACGCGTGCGGGCAGAGTCAATACGGTAAAAACGTTCGGTCAGGCGCGGTATATGTTCAGGCGCAATACCTTCAGACCTGTCGGTCACGGATATCTCAATTGCCTTGTCGTATTTCTCACTTATCTCAAGCGGAAGTTTGCGCGTTATTTTGCCTTCAATTATAACGTCGGAATCGGCATTGCCGTATTTGGCAGCGTTGGTGATAAGGTTGATAATCACCTGGCTAAGCTGGTTCTGGTCACCAAGTATCTGCGGAAGCTCGTCACGTATATTGGTAATGACGTTGATGTTCTTCTTTTGAGTTGCGAACACAGTATGCTTTTTCGCGTCATCAATAATTTTAACAAGGTCAACTTTCTTATCCGGCGGGCTGGTATCAGCTTCAATTTTAGAAAGAGAAAGCAGGTCTTCAATAAGCGTTTTCATGCGCGTTGATTGGTCTGCCATTATTTTAAGGAATTCTTCCTGCGCCGCAGGGTCATTCTTTGCTGCTGTCTGCATTGTTTCAATAAGGCCGATGATAGATGCAAGAGGCGTTTTCATCTCGTGGCTTGCATTGGCAACGAAATCAGCACGCATTTTACGTATTTGCTTAAGTTCCGTAAGGTCATGAAGAGTGACGATCATATCAGTAGAAGAGGGCGAGTTCGCAGGGAATTTTGTAACTTTTGCGTAGTAATCACGGCGCAGTTCACGCTCCATGATATGGAACTCAACCTCGCGTACCTGCTTCACGTTTTGTATTGCGCTAATAAGCTCAGGCACTGGCAGGACTTCTTCTATGCGCTGGTGCGTAATGCGGTGGCCAAACATGTGACGCGCCATGCCGTTAGTACGGATAATGCGCTGATCTTTATCTAATATGAATAGGGCGTCTGGCAGCACCTCAATAACGATCTTATTCTCGGTCACTGCGGCTTCAAGCTGGTTTTTGCGGCTTTCCCATGATTTGTTAAGTGCACCGACGGCAGCGGAAAGTTCCTCAAGGTTATTGAGGAAAGAAAGATCGGGCTCATCTGCTTTTTTATCTTCGGCAAGTTTGCGGACATAATCAGTCAGCGCAATGATGTTTGATATGTAAGGATGAACAAAGAAGCTGGTAGTAAGAAGCGTAACCAGGATACTTAAAAAAGCATGCTGCGGAGCCAGGCGGCCCATTAAAGCGTATACCATAATGAACAGCACAGGCGCTGCCGAAATAAGAGCAACGGCTTTTATAAGTTTTGATAAAGGTATGTTAGGCTCGGCAGACATTGCGTCTAAAAATACAGAAAAACAAAAATATATTCAATTAAAGAGCTGGCTTTAGCCTTTTTAAGCCTTATTTTTTCTAGGCTCTGCGTTCGCCGTCATGCGCGGTTCCCTTGCCGCGTTCTCTTAAGCCTTCAAGCGCTTTAAGTAAAACATTTGGTACAGTGCCGGGTTTAGGAAGTTGGTTCCCCCTGAAATAAGGTATGTCTTTTTCTTCAATTCGTGAGCCGTTCTGCTTTACAAAAGGAGCTACTTTTTTCTCTGCATCTCCGTTGGTAAGCATGCTTATGGACATACAGCTTAACGTGGCGTTGCCAAGTGTCTGCCTGATAATAAGAACATCATCTGTCCCGATAGACATATCAGAAGTGATTATGTCAGTATCGTCGGCAATAATAGTTACAGGTGTTTTGAATCTTAGAACTTTAACTTCAGTGCTGTTCAGAAAAACGGAAGTTGCAATAGTTTGCGAATATGACTGGTTTCCGGACTGCCATAATTTAAGCAAAGATGCGTTTGCCGTAGGATTAGGTCTTTCAGTGCCGCAAAGATCCGGTGAGGACTGAATAACTAATCCGGTCTGATGATGTGCAATTAATGATGCAAGGATTTTCATAAATAATCTTATAATTTTACGCTTTGATAGTTAAGTCAAATTAACGTTATTGTCAATGTGGAATTAATAATTAAGGCAATAAAAAACCCCCGATATTTCGGGGGTTTAATATTATTGTAGCAGGCTGGCCTAGAAGCCCATGCCGCCCATGCCCATGCCGCCCATATCTGGCATACCGCCAGCTGCGCCGCCTTTGTCATCTTCTTCTTTATCTTCGTCAGCAATAAGAGCTTCCGTAGTAACAAGAAGGCCGGCAACTGATGCTGCTGATTGGATGGCAGTGCGAACAACTTTAGTTGGGTCAATGATACCAGCCTGGATAAGGTCTTTATACTCAAGTGACTGAGCGTCAAAACCTTGTTTGTCATTCTTGCTTTCAAGAAGTTTGCCGGCAACTACTGCGCCGTCAAGACCTGCGTTAGATACGATCTGGCGGATAGGAGCCTGAAGTGCGCGTTTAACAATGTTGATACCGGCTTGCTGGTCTTCATTGATAGCAGTTAGTTTTTCCAGAGCGCGTGTAGCGTAAAGAAGAGTAGTACCGCCACCTGGGACAATGCCTTCTTCTACAGCTGCGCGTGTTGCTGCAAGAGCATCATCAACGCGGTCTTTTTTCTCTTTCACTTCAACTTCAGTTGCGCCGCCAACTTTAAGAACTGCAACGCCACCTGCTAGTTTAGCAAGACGCTCTTGTAGTTTTTCGCGGTCGTAATCAGAAGTAGTTTCTTCGATCTGGGCTTTGATCTGGTTAACGCGTGCAGTGATGTTCTTTTTGTTCTTATCGGCTTTTTCAACAATTGTTGTGTTGTCTTTGTCGATAGAGATTTTAGTTGCACGGCCCAGCATATCAAGAGTCACAGACTCAAGTTTAATACCGATCTCTTCAGAGATAACCTGACCACCGGTAAGGATAGCAATATCTTCAAGCATCGCTTTGCGGCGATCGCCGAAGCCAGGGGCTTTAACCGCAGCAACTTTAAGGCCGCCGCGTAGTTTGTTAACTACAAGTGTTGCAAGAGCTTCACCTTCAACATCTTCAGCGATAATAAGTAGAGGGCGGCCAGATTGTGCCACGCCTTCAAGTACCGGCAGAAGTTGCTGCAGGCCGGAAAGTTTTTTATCGTAAAGAAGTATGAACGGTGAGTCTAGCTCAACAGTCATTTTCTCAGGGTTAGTAATGAAGTAAGGAGAAAGATAGCCGCGGTCAAACTGCATACCTTCAACAACGTCAACTTCAAACTCAAGGCCTTTTGCTTCTTCAACTGTAATAACGCCTTCTTTGCCCACTTTTTCCATTGCTTCAGCAATTTTCTGGCCAATTTCAGCGTCGCCGTTAGCAGAGATTGTTGCTACTTGTGCGATCTCTTCTTTATTTTTAGTTGGTTTAGAGCGTTTTTTGATGTCTGCGATAACAGCTTCAACCGCAGTATCAATACCGCGTTTAAGATCCATCGGGTTCATGCCCGCTGCAACAGCTTTAACACCTTCCTGAACGATAGCTTGCGCAAGAACGGTAGCGGTAGTTGTGCCGTCACCGGCATTGTCGCCGGATTTGTTCGCAACTTCTTTAACAAGCTGTGCACCCATGTTCTGGAATTTGTTAGAGAGTGAAATGTTCTTTGCAACTGTAACGCCGTCTTTAGTGATCTTCGGCGCGCCGAATGATTGATCAATAACAACGTTACGGCCTTTAGGGCCAAGTGTTACTTTAACTGCGTTTGCAAGGATGTTCACACCTTTAAGGAACTCGGCGCGAGCCGCTGAACCGTGAATTACCTGTTTACCGTTTGCCATATTTATATACTCCGTTTTATTTAATTAAATTATGCAGCTTTTGCTGATGATGATTTGTCAAGAATAGCCAGAATGTCTGACTCTTTAAGGATGGTCACTTCTTTGCCGTCGATCTTAACTTCAGTGCCGCCCCATTTAGTGAACAGGACAACGTCACCGACTTTAACATCAAGAGGGATGCGTTTGCCGTTATCATCACGTGCGCCATCACCTGCAGCAATAACAACACCCTGAATAGGTTTTTCTTTTGCAGTATCCGGAATAATGATGCCGCTTGAAGTTTTTTCTTCAATGCGTTCAATCGCAACGCGGTCACCTAACGGTTTGAATTTTGTAGCTGTAGTCTTAGCCATAATGTCCTCTTTTGGTTGATATTTTTAAGTAGTGGCCTTTTACACCTTTACCCCTTGCCTTTGCAAGGTTTTTGAAGGTGTAAGAGCCATTTATTTCGGAGCTTGATTTATGAACAGGTAGCCGGATTTCAAGAGCAAGGTCTTAAAAAAATATAAGCTGTTGAATTGTAACTATTCTTCGCTAACAATAACTACGTTGCCGTCAACAGCTGTGATTTTTACATGAGCCCCTTCAGAAAGGGTGCTGCCGCCCTGCAGGCGTGCCTTCATGTTAGTGCCGCTCCACTTCACTTGGCCTAAAGTGCCCGGTGCAAGAGTGCCGATAACGGTTGCCGACTGGCCAACCATGTCTGAGTATTTTACGTCTTTGTTAGCTTGGTAATTGCGCAGTTTTTTGTAAAACAGTAATGAAAGGGCTATAGTTGTGACCAGAAAGATAATGCATTGCTGGGTAAAAGTAAGGCCAACAGTTTCTGTAAGCGCACCAACAATAAGTGCTGCTACACCTGCGAACAGCATGCACACGCCCGGAAGAATGGTAAATTCAAGTGTTATGAGAACAAGACCTGCTACAAGCCAGATGATTTCGTTAGATGCTTCCATTAAACTTTCCTTTAAATGCTTTATTTTTGGGTTCCATATATATAATAGAGCATTATGAGGCCCGAGAAAATAAAAATCCGTAAAAAAATATTAAAGTCTGATCTTTTTATATCAGCATGCGCCTTTGTTATATATTTATATATCAACCTTGTCGGCCTTACCTCCAGATGGAATTATATTAATAGGCACATAGCCGATGAATATAAGGATAAGCCTTTCATTCTGGCCTTCTGGCACGGCAGGCTTTTAATGATACCATATTTCAAGCCAAAGCGCAGTAACGTACATGTTGTGATATCCCACCACCGTGACGGCGAGCTTATTGCCAAGACCCAGCATTTATTTGGTTTAAAGACTATTCGTGGCAGCTCCAGTAAAGGTGGGCTTAAGGCGCTGAGGGAAATAATACGTGTACGCAAAGAAGGCGGCATTGTTGCCATAACGCCAGACGGCCCGCGTGGCCCTGCGCAAAAAGTAGGAGGCAGCGCGGCAGAAATAGCTAAAATGCTGGAAGTGCCCATAATTCCTGTTACATATAGCATGAAGAACGCGAAAACAGCCAAAAGCTGGGACAGTTTTATGTTGCCGCATCCTTTCGGGAAGGGTGTTTTTGTGGTCGGTCAACCAATTATGCCGCATGAGGCGGATAAGCTGGAAGATGCTTTAAATGAATTAACTAACGAGGCGGATATTGCTGCTAGGAGCTTATAGGCTTGCATGGAAATTAGGTTCACCGCTGGTGGATCTGTACATGTGGAACCGCCGCCGTAAAGGCCGCGAGGATATGCTGCGCTTTGATGAGCGTCTTGGCGTGCCAAGCCTGCCGCGTCCGAATTCTAAACTTGTATGGATACATGCAGCCAGTGTCGGCGAATCTGTATCTGTTCTGCCGCTGATTGAAGAACTGCTTAACGGTAATGCGTGGATACATGTTTTAGTAACTACCGGTACGGTAACATCGGCCCAGCTGATGGCAGACCGTCTGCCGCGCCGTGCAATCCACCAGTATGTGCCGATCGATAAGAAAGAATATGTAGATGAGTTCATTGAATACTGGCAGCCCGATCTTGCTATCTGGGTAGAGTCGGAATTCTGGCCAAACCTGCTTATCTCAACCAAAGAAAGTGGTTGCCCGATAATATTACTAAATGGCCGTATCTCTGATGAGTCATTCGAGAAATGGAGCAAATATAAAAAATTCGCACGCAAGATCATAAACTGTTTTGATCTTGTAATGCCGCAAAGCCGTGAAGATGAAAAAAAACTCCGTGCACTCGGTGCGCGCAACATCAAATATATCGGTAACCTGAAATATGGTGCAACTCCGCTGCCGTTTGACCAGACGCGTATGGCGGAACTGCAAAAGATGATCGGCGGCCGCATGGTCTGGCTTGCAGCTTCAACGCATCCGGGTGAAGAGGAAAAAATACTGGAGGCGCATCTGCGCATTAAGGAAAAGAACTACACCGTGCTTACAATAATAGTGCCGCGTGCTCCTTGGCGTGGTCAGCAGGTACGCAGCGTGCTTGGCAACAATGTGAATGTATCTGTTCGTTCGCAGGGTGAGCCGATATTAGATGACACGGATTTTTATATTGCCGACACAATGGGCGAGCTTGGTATTTTCTACCGCTTAGCGCCGATTGTTTTCATCGGCGGTTCACTGGTTGAGCGCGGCGGCCATAACCCGATAGAGCCGGCACATTTAGATGCAGCTATTATTTGCGGCAACCACATGGAGAATTTTGCCGAGATAATTGAAGAATTTGAAAAAGCAGGCGCAATACAATTAGTGCAGGATGAAAATGAACTTGCCTTCCGTGTGTTTGAATTATGGCAGAACCCGCAAAAACGCACTGCCATGGCACGCCTTGCTTCAAAATTAGTTCGTTCCCGTCAGGAGATACTTCATAATATCATCGACGAGATCGAGAAATTTATATGAAAGCTATGAAAGCGCCAAAATTCTGGGAAGATGATAACTTAAAGGCAAAGCTGCTAAGTCCTCTTTCTTTCTTCTATAAAAAATCCACGGCGGCCCGCGTAAGTAAGCCCGGTTACAGATCAGCGCTTCCGGTTATTTGCGTCGGCAATATTACGGCAGGCGGTGCGGGGAAAACTCCGGTAGCAATGGCAATTGCAAAAATTTTAAAAGAGCAGGGCAAACAGCCTAATTTTGTAAGCAAAGGTTATGGCCGTCAATCAGAAGAAACTTTGAAGGTGGAAGGGCAAAGCCCGCAAATAGTGGGCGATGAACCTTTGCTGCTTGCAAAAATAGCCCCGACATTCGTTTCTGAAGATCGCGCTGAAGGTGCCAAAAAAGCACAAGAGAATAAAGCCGATGTAATAATATTAGATGACGGCTTTCAGGATCCGACCTTAGAAAAAAGCCTTTCGTTTTTAGTGATTGACGGGGCATACGGTCTTGGCAATAAAAAAGTAATTCCTGCAGGACCCCTTCGTGAGCCTTTTGAAGAGGCAATAGAACGTGCCGATGCAATAATAGTTATCGGTGATCTTAAAAAATCCCTTCCGAAAACCGATAAGCCGGTTCTAAAGGCAAATATAAAAGTAAGCATTCCTGAAGTTTTAAAAGAAGATGACGTTGTTGCATATTGCGGCATCGGCATTCCAGGAAAATTCTTTGCGTCACTTCGTGCGGCAGGCGTGAATGTGGTAAGTGAGATTTCTTACCCTGACCATTACATATATTCAGAGCAGGATTTTAAAGATATATTTGCTACCGCAACGCAAAAAAATGCAGTAGTATTTACTACCGAGAAAGATTACGTGAAAGTACCCGAACATTTAAAGAAGCTTATTTCCGTTATTAAAGCGGAACTGGTTTTCGAAGATGAAGATGTAGTTAGGGAAATGCTAAAAAAATGCGCTGGCTGATAATTATATCATTATTGCTTTTCCCTCTGTCTGCTCAGGCAAAAAAAGTAACTGTCCAGCCCGAGGATATTGACTCGGTAACAGTTCTTGCATCATCAAGCCTTGCAGTTCCCATCAGTGAGCTGTGCAAATTATATTCCCTTAAAACAGCGCAGGATGTGAATGCGGTTTTTGATTCATCGGGCGAGAATATAAATAATATAGAAGATGGTGACCCTGCAGATATTGTAATAATTCCGTCACGTAAATTTTATTCCGAGCTTGATCATAAAGGGCTGGTTGAACCTTCAACAACATTAACAATAGCTAAAAACAGTCTTTCAATTGTAGCTTCAAAAAATTTTACTATGCCACCTTATAACGGTGCAAAGCAGGCATTAGATAATATCTACAATAAATCACTGATGGTAATTGCTGATGAAGAAACAGATGCGCTTGGTGAATATACGGTTCAGGCGCTTATAAAAATGGGGCTTTGGGATAAGTTCCATTCACGCGTTATACTTGCCGCAAATTCAACCTCTGTAGTTGATCTGATCATTAAAGGTCAGTCTGCAGGTATTGTGTTTACAAGCGATGCAAAATTATACGCGAAGGATTTAAATACTGTTGCAGTAATTCCTCAGAGTATGCATAAAGAAATAGTATATCTTGCTGGCGTTGTTGTTGGTGAAGATATGGTAAAAGCGAAGGATTTTCTGAAGTTTCTTGCATCTAAGGAAGCATCCGCCGTTTTTAAGAAATATGGCTTTGTGATACAATAGCTATATTTTAATGAATATTTAACCGGCGATATGTGAAAATAGACTTTCCGTTATTGTCAGTTATCATAAAAAGAGTGAATTTAAGGGTATGAGATTCTGGCTTGCATTAGTAGTAGCGTTAACATTTTTTTCGACAAACGTCGTGCCCGAATATTCCTACGCTAAAACTCAGGAAAAAAGCCAGAAGTCAAAAAAATCTAAAAAGGCTAAATCTAAAAAAAACACCAAGAAAAAAGCTAACGCCGCTAAAAAGAAATCCTCGCGTTCTGCAAAAAAGAACAGGCGTGGCCGCAGTGGTGCCACCGCCCCTGCATATGCCCCTCTTTATTCCGAATTCCTTGTTGACGGTGAAACAGGCCGTATCCTGCATCAGGAAGACGCCAACGAACGACGCTACCCTGCATCCCTTACCAAACTGATGACGATATATCTTACATTTGAGCAGTTAAAGGCCGGTCATATGAGGATGAATGAGGACTTAAGGGTTTCTGCATACGCAGCTAGCATGCCAAAAACCAACCTCGCGCTTTCACCTGGTGATGACCTTACGGTTAAAGAAGCGCTGCTTGGTCTTATAATACACTCGGCAAATGATGCTGCCGTTGTACTGGCAGAAAATATAAGCGGTGACGAAGACAGGTTCGCAAGGCTAATGACAGAACGCGCGCATCAGCTTGGTATGAAGAATACTTATTTCAAGAATGCATGCGGTCTTCATAACCCCGGCCAGGTAACAACTGCCAAAGATATGGCACTGCTGGCAATTGCACTAAAGAAGCATTACCCTGAATATTATGATATGTTCACCCGATCTTCATTTGTATATAACGGGCGCGAATATAACAGTCATAACCGCGTGACAACCGGCTATCGCGGCGCAGAAGGCCTTAAAACAGGTTATGTGCGTGCCTCGGGCTTTAACCTTGTAACTTCAGCTACACGTTACGAAGGCAATCTGGTTGGTGTGGTTATTGGCGGGCGTACGGCTGCAGGCCGTGACCAGAGAATGCGTGATCTGCTTGATGCAGGCTTTGAAAAACTTGCTAGCCTGAAAAAAAAAGATAACTTCGCCTCCCCAAGGGCAGAAAACGGTACTTTAAGCATGGCTTCATTAGAGCCGGCAAGCGGTAAAGTGATAAAATTCACTGAAAATGCTGAGGAAGCTCAAGGTGATGAGATGCTTTCTCCTCAGGCAAAGGAAGAAAAGCTAAATAATCAGGGTGATGAAAAACTGGCGCTGACGGCAGTTGAAAATAAGAAAACTGCTAAGCATGCAGGCGCAAGTACTAAAGGTAAACAGGCCAAAACAACTCAGGCAAAGCAACCTGCAACATCAGCGGATATAAAGCACTTTAATGATAATTTTGTGCCAAAACCAAAAGGCAAGCCGCGCAAAATAGCATCATAATATATAGAATATTTAATTAGCTGTTTGCCCAGTCAGCAAAGTTTTTGCCAACAGAGTCTGAAGTCACATTAAGGTTGTTATCAACAACAAAACCTGCAGGCTGTGCAGTTTCAAGCTCAACACCCGCAATTGCCTCGGCAGGTATTTTTTTAATGATCTTGATAAGTGCGCGAAGGCTGTTCCCATGCGCAACGATCATTACTTTCTTGCCTGCTTTAAGGGCGGGGGCAAGATGTTCCTCAACAAAAGGTATAACGCGCTGCTCAACATCCTTCAGGCTTTCTGTAGGAGGCAGGGTATCAGTAAATGTACCCTTAATAAGTTTGTTGAATACTTCAGTTACCGTAGCCAGCTCTTTATTATCCTGCGCAATAGCAGGCGGCTGGGTTTCATAACCGCGGCGGATCTTTAAAAACATTTCATCGCCAACAAGTTTAAGTGTTTCTTCCTTGTTCTTGCCCGAAAGGTCACCATAAAAACGTTCAGCCAGACGTGCATCGATTTTAAAGTTCTCATGACCGAAAATAATTTTCGCCGTACGTTTTGTACGTGTAAAGGGCGATACAAAAATAATATCGGGAGTAAAGCCTTTTTCTTTTAAAAGCTTTCCTGCGCGGTCTGCCTGTGCTTCACCTTCTGTGGTCAGGTCTGTATCTATCCAGCCTGCGAAACGGTTCTGCAAATTGAATTGGCTCTGCCCGTGGCGGATTATAACTAGGTTCGGTTTCATAATGATGATTATTATTGTTATTTAGTTGTCTTTTTTATCAGCAAGAGGTTCGGCTTTTTTCTGCTTTGTTATCATTTTGCCTGAAGCAATATAGTGAACAAGGTCTGCAACTTTACTGCAGTGATCGCCAAAACGCTCATAGTTCTTTGCAGTGAAAATAATATCTGCAAATGCCGGAATAGCTTCCGGATGTTCTTTGATATGTACCTGAACACTTTTCAGAAGTGTGCTGTACAAAGTATCAATTTCATTGTCCTGCTCACGCACATTAATTGCTTTTTCAGCAGAAAGATCACGGAATGCAGTCATAACTGAAGTCAGCATGCGGCTGCCAAGCGCATTCATCTCACGCAGGTCACGGCGGATCTCTGATGAAACATGTGAATGGAACTTGCCTGATTTTTTGCAGGTAGATTTTACAAGGTCACCCATGCGCTCCATTGAAGAAGCGATTTTAAGGGTAGAGATAACGAAGCGCAGGTCAACGCCCATTGGCTGGCGCAGCGCGATAATTTTTGTAGCTTCTGTCTGAAGTTCAAGGTCAAGCGCGTTCACTTTTTTATCTGTCGAACGGACTGTTTCCAGAATTTCTTCACTCGGGTTATCCAGCGCTTTGCGTGAAAGATTTAGCATCTCTGTCACGTGCTCACCCATTTTAAGGATTTTTTCGATTATGTTTGTAAGCTCCTGGTCAAATGCGCTTACTGTGTGGTGGTGTGCGGTCTGTACTAAGTTATCTGGCATGGTTTTTCCTTGAAGGCGGTCTTAACAAATCCATTATTCCACTAATTTTAAGGATAATCAATAGTTACAACACATCTTTCATAGATATTTTGCCACTTCCGGGTTTTAGTGGTTTTTGCTGCGACGCAGCAGGCTTATAACCGGCTACCGTTACCACCTCAAAAGTGGCAATAATGCGCCCTTCATGGTCAGAAAAGCGCTCTCTATACAATTTTGCGGCCTTTTCCATAAAGTTTTTGCCCGTAAATTGCTTCCTGCGCCTTTTAAGGGCGTTATTTTCGCCAATTTTCTTCAAATGCCTCATAAGTGCGTAAATATCCGAATAAGTGACCTCAATACGGTCCAAATCTACCACAGGTAGGGCAAAACCGGCTCTTTGGAGCAATTTTCCGGCATCGCGAACGTCAATAAAAGGGGAGATCCGGGGTGAAATGGCATTTTTATCGGCCTCGGAAAAAATTTGTCTGAGTTCTTTCAAACTTTCTCCACCGAAGAAATTAGAGATAAAAAAACCATCTTCGCGCAATAATTTTTTTGCCGACAAAAATAATCCTACAACATCATTCACCCAATGCACGGCAAGAGAAGATTTTATCAGGTCAAAAGTATTTTCTTCTCCTTGCAAAAATTCTGCATCACGCTCAAACGTAAGCGTAGAGCCAAATTCACGGTTTATCTCTTTAACTCTTTCATCAAGCATTGAATGAATTTCTTTTATAAGAAAATCCTCGCGATCAATTTTTTTTGCGCGTGATGCGAGTAGTTTTTTATCGAATATTTGTGGTGGTAATTGTGTGTTCATACAAAAACGTATCTATCATGCTACACTCGTTTACACAAATCATCACTTACGGCAGATTTTTCCGCATTAACTTCTTATAAACGATTTGTTTGATATAATGAGGCCAGATTTGGATGAATGTCCAAGTTTAGTTACTAACTCAAAAAAGGAAAACATAACATGGCAGTTAAGAAAAAAGCTACAGCTAAAAAAGCAGTGAAAAAAGCACCAGCTAAAAAAGCAACAGCTAAGAAAAAAACAGC